>CANBEE010000192.1 GCA_947367415.1 uncultured Bacteroidales bacterium | reverse complement strand
TCAGCGCACTGCTTTCCTCGCATGGTTGGAAGAGCACGGGCTACTACGATAACATCACTGGCACCTCACTGCAATGGGAAGCAACCCCCTACTATCTGAGCATACCTATACACGTAGGCTATAAGTTCAACTGTAGCGACAATCTGAAACTCTTTGCTTCCGTAGGTCCTTACGCCAGCATCGGCCTCTTCGGCAAAGAGACTGTAACAGCCACATTGGCAGGGAAATACACCACAAGCACGGCATCAAACAACATTTTTGCCGACAAAGCACATGAGCGTTTCGATTGGGGATTAGGACTCCGCTTCGGTGCTGAACTATATGAACACTGGCAACTCTCCGTAGGCTACGATTGGGGAATGAAAGACACCAACAAGGCGGGAATGCGTAACCGTACCTTAAGTGTATCCTGTGCTTATGTGTTCTGACAAGATTTCACTTTGTAGAATATAAACTGTACTAAGCGCGAACAAGAAAGTACTTAACAAAATATTTATTCAGCCTAACGAACTAATCAAAGCCTTCTGCAGAAGGCTTTGATGGTTTATGTGCATACCGCTGGCAGTAGATGTATGTAGCAGATTTGGTACAGACTTGTAGTTTGGGAGCGGTGTAAACGATTTTTATTTTTGGGCCTGGCAGAGTGCAGAAGCAATTGACAATTGACAATTTCTCGATGAAATCGGTGTTTTTTGAATGCAGCAAGCACATCCCCCCCCTTTTCCCTATAGGCAAAAGTTCATAAATCGGTTGGCTTTGGCAGCGCGGAGCGCTGCAACGATAACGATAACGATAACGTTAACGTTAACTTCTTGACGGATATTAAGAATCTGTTTTAGTATTATCGCCAATAGGAATGAAAGAACAATTGTCAACCTTTTCAGTATATTAAGCCCTATATTGTAAACTTCTTTAGTACGACTCACACTGAAACGATAGTCTCAAGACAGAAAAGGGCGTAACTATCAGTACTTTCGGACAAGTACTACAGTACTCATAGCCAAGTACTCGAGTACCTAAGGCTAAGTACTGGAGTACTGGCGGAGAAGTACTGGAATTTTTCAAGCAAGCTTAAAACTCCTTTGTGAAGCTAAAGCTTCAGTCGTCGCAACCGACGCTCGTTTCGCGTCGGCGCTACGCTGTGCCATTGCCAACCGATTTATGAACTTTCGCCATATAGGGAGCATCTTAAAATCGCCCATTTCATCGAGGACGTGTACTTAATCGGGCCAAAGGGATGAAGAAATTAGGCGGCGCCTCGGAAAATTGCAAGCAAGCTTGCATTTTCTCTCGGCTTGCACTAATTTTGCGAAATAATTAAAGGACAAGTATATGAAAACAGCTTTGATTACCGGTATCACCGGTCAGGACGGTTCGTTCCTCTCGGAGTTCCTTTTGAGCAAAGGTTACGAGGTACACGGTACCATACGTCGCTCATCGGTAGACTATCGTGAACGTATAGCACACCTTGAGGGGCAGCCGAAGTTTCACCTCCACTATGCCGACCTTGGCGACTCCATGAGTCTGATTCGGGTTATCAGCAAGGTGCGCCCCGACGAGATATATAACCTCGCCGCACAGAGCCATGTGCAGGTGAGCTTTGACTCACCCGAGTTTACGGCCAATGTAGATGCCACCGGTGTATTGCGCATCCTCGAAGCTGTACGTCTCAGCGGCTTGGCCGATACATGCCACATCTACCAGGCATCTACTTCGGAACTATATGGTAAAGTAGAGGAGGTGCCACAGAACGAGGACACCCCCTTCCACCCCTATAGCCCGTATGCTGTAGCCAAGCTGTACGGACACTGGATTGTGAAGGAGTACCGCGAGGCATACAACATGTTTTGCTGCTCGGGCATCCTGTTCAATCACGAGAGCGAGCGACGTGGCGAGACCTTCGTCACACGCAAGATTACCCTTGCTGCTGCACGCATAGCCCAAGGCAAACAAAGCAAACTGTATCTGGGCAACCTGTCATCGCTGCGCGACTGGGGATATGCCAAGGACTACGTGGAGTGCATGTGGCTGATGCTGCAGAACGACAAGCCTGAGGACTTCGTCATCGCCACCGGCATACAGCACTCGGTGCGCGACTTCTGCTACTATGCGTTCAAGCACGTGGGCATCGAGCTGGAGTTCGTAGGCGAAGGGGCCGACGAGAAGGGTGTCATCAAGAGCATCACTCCCCAGCTGTCGGTTGTAAATAAGCAGCTAGCCGTAGGAGATGTTCTGATTGAGGTGTCGGCCGATTTCTTCCGCCCCACCGACGTTGTCAACCTTTGGGGCGACCCATCCAAAGCGAAGGAAAAGCTCGGCTGGAACCCTCAGAAAACAACCTTCGAGGAACTGGTCAAGATAATGGTAGATGCCGATATGGCCAAGGTTGCCGTGGAACGTGCCGGAGAGAGCATACGCACCAACTTGGTGGAGTATTTGGAGAAGGGAATAGTGAAGTAAGCACATCTTGTCATCCTGAGCGAAGCGAACGGATCTCCTCATCGTATTGCGCGAGATTTTTCGCGTTGCTCAAAATGACATGCTGTAATAAGCAGTATAAGCAATGGAAAGAAACAGCAAGATTTATGTAGCTGGGCATCGCGGTATGGTGGGTTCGGCCATCGTACGTGAGCTACAGCGCCAAGGCTACACCAATATCATCACACGCACTCATGCCGAACTTGACCTTTGCCGACAAGATCAGGTGGAGGAGTTCTTCGAGAAAGAGCGCCCCGACTATGTATTCCTCGCTGCTGCCAAGGTAGGAGGTATCATCGCCAACCAGACTGCACTGGCCGACTTCATGTATGAGAACATGATGCTGGAAATGAACGTCATACACGCTGCATGGAAGAATGGCTGCAAGAAGTTGGAGTTCTTGGGGTCTTCGTGCATATATCCACGCTTGGCGCCACAGCCTATGCCCGAGAGCTGTCTGCTCACCTCATCCCTCGAACCGACCAACGAGGCGTACGCACTGGCCAAAATCTCGGGACTCAAGTATTGCGAATACCTGAACAAGCAGTATGGCACAGACTATATCAGCGTGATGCCTACCAATCTGTATGGTCCCAACGACAACTATCACCCCACACACAGCCATGTGCTTCCGGCCCTCATACGTCGGTTCCACGAAGCCAAGGAGGCAGGGTTCCCCACCGTCACCTGCTGGGGCGACGGCACTCCGTTGCGCGAGTTTCTTTACGTTGATGACCTGGCCAACCTGTGTGTGTTCTTGATGAACAACTACAGCGGTAGCGAAACTGTAAACGCCGGTACTGGCAAGGAGGTCAGCATAAAAGATCTTACAACACTGGTAGCCAAAGTGGTAGGATACGAAGGCGAAATCCTGTGGGACACCTCGAAGCCCAATGGCACTCCGCGTAAACTGCTCGACGTATCGAAAGCCAAAGGTTTAGGTTGGCAGTACAGCACCGAGTTGGAAGAGGGCATAAGGCTCTCGTATGACGACTTCCTCAACAACCCGATGAGAGCTGAGCGATAAGAATCAGCTTGTATTTTACCGAGCAGCACAGAGTATCTCGCAAAGCCTATAGCCGCGTATATTATCGAGAAACGCTGTCATATTACGATTTTTTGTTGTAACTTTAGTCTGCTTTGCAGCCAGAAATTAGGCGGCGGCTCGGTTTGCACTAACTTTAATCAGTGCTGCGCACTGCTTGAAGGTACTTGAAGCAGCAGAGCTGCACTCCTCGGAGGAACTAAGTTCCTTTCGTCGCAACCGACGCTAACATACCGCGTCGGCGCTGAGAAATATCAAAGTAAACTTTGTATTTCGCTCGTTTATTCGTACCTTTGTGGCCAATTTAGATAATTGTATATAAACGACATATAAACTATGGAATTAGCAAGCAAATACAACCCCACGGATGTTGAGGGTAAATGGTATCAATATTGGTTGGACAACAAACTCTTCCACTCTGAGCCCGACGGCCGCGAGCCCTATACAGTGGTCATTCCCCCACCCAACGTGACGGGTGTGCTCCACATGGGCCACATGCTCAACAATACCATCCAGGATATTCTCGTGCGCCGTGCACGTATGCTGGGCAAGAATGCTTGCTGGGTGCCGGGTACCGACCATGCCTCTATCGCTACTGAAGCCAAGGTGGTGAAGAAGCTCGCCGAGCAGGGCATCAAGAAGAGCGACCTCACCCGTGAGGAGTTCCTCAAGCATGCTTGGGAGTGGACCGACGAACATGGTGGTATCATCCTCAAGCAGTTGCGCAAGCTGGGTGCTTCGTGCGACTGGGACCGCACGGCCTTCACCATGGACGAGAAGCGTAGCGCAAGTGTCATCAAGGTTTTCGTAGACCTCTACAATAAGGGCCTCATCTACCGCGGCCTGCGCATGGTAAACTGGGATCCCAAGGCACAGACAGCCCTCTCCAACGAAGAGGTAATCTACAAGGAGGAGAAGAGCAAGCTGTATTATCTGAAATATTATGTGGTAGGCTTGGAGAACGTAGAAGCCGCCGAGGGCATGATTGTACACAAAGATGAAAAGGGCTACTACGCCGTAGTGGCCACCACCCGCCCCGAGACCATCATGGGTGACACCGCCATGTGTATCAACCCCAAAGACCCCAAGAACACTTGGCTCAAGGGGCAGAAGGTGATCGTGCCCCTCGTAGGTCGCGAGATTCCTGTCATCGAGGACCGCTATGTAGACATCGAGTTCGGTACAGGTTGCTTGAAGGTGACCCCCGCTCACGACACCAATGACTACATGCTCGGCAAGAAGCACAACTTGGAGACCATCGACATCTTCAACCCCGACGGTACACTGAGCCCCGAGGCTGGCATGTACGTAGGCATGGACCGCGTAGAGGTGCGCAAACTCATCGCCAAGGACCTCGAGGCTGCCGGTTTGCTCGAGAAGGTAGAGGACTATGACAACAAGGTGGGCTACTCGGAGCGTAATGCCGACACGGCCGTTGAGCCCCGCCTCTGTATGCAGTGGTTCCTCCGCATGCAGCACTTTGCAGACATCGCTTTACCTCCTGTGATGAACGACGAACTGAAGTTCTACCCCACAAAATATAAGACCACCTATAACAACTGGCTGGAGAACATCCAGGACTGGTGTATCAGCCGTCAGCTCTGGTGGGGTCACCGCATTCCCGCTTTCTTCCTCCCCACAGCAGAGGGTGCAGAGGAGAAGTTCGTGGTAGCTGAGACCATCGAGGAGGCTGTAGCATTGGCTCAGAAGATGGAGGGTTATGAGAACATCACCGCTGCCGAGCTCCGTCAGGACGAGGATGCTCTTGATACCTGGTTCTCTTCTTGGTTGTGGCCCGTTTCATTGTTCGACGGTATCAATAACCCCGACAATGCTGAACTCAACTACTACTATCCCACTGCCGACCTCGTGACAGGTCCGGATATCATCTTCTTCTGGGTAGCACGTATGATCATGGC
>CANBEE010000191.1 GCA_947367415.1 uncultured Bacteroidales bacterium | reverse complement strand
GCGTAGAGTACCCCGAGCTCGGCATGGAGGCCATTTGGAAGATTGAGGTGGAGGACTTCCCCGCATTCATCCTCGTGGACGACAAGGGCAACGACTTCTTCAAGCAGTTGAAGCCTACCTGCCCGATGAAGTGATACGATCTTCTTCATGAACTTTTAAATAACGTCAGGCGGATGTTCCAAAATTGGGACATCCGCCTATTTCGTTTATTGGCATTCTGTCATGGAGAATTCTGTTGTTTTAAAACATCCTAAATTGTTTGGCGGAACAAAAACAAATTCATAATTTTGCACTCATCGGTGTATATTGCCCATAGTAGGTAAGGACTGTTATGCCGTATTGCAGAAGGAATAAGTTGAAAAAATAGATAATAATCAAAGTATGACAAGAAAACAAACAATCTTTCTTTTTGTTCTGATTGCATTTGTCGCGTTTGTGACGCCGGCCAATGCTCAGATGTCAGATGATGCCGTGATGTCCTATGTGGAGTCAGGGCTTTCAAGCGGTAAGTCACAGGATAAGATTATCAAGGAGCTGGCCGTCAGAGGTGTCACCAGAGAGCAGGCCGAGCGCATCAAGAAGAAGATGGAGGGTATGCAGGGTGCATCTGCTGCCGTACGTCAGGTGGGCTCTTCGAACAGAAACCGTGTCTCACGTGAAGTGGAGCAGGCTGTTGCAAATGACTCTTCGGCCCTCAAGCGTCCGGAGGCTGATGCTACAACTGTTTTTGGTCGTAATATTTTTTCTATAAAATCGTTGAGTTTTGCCCCTAGTGAGAATATCGCTACTCCTGCAAATTATAAGTTGGGTCCTGGAGATGAGGTGATTGTGGATATCTGGGGCACCAATCAGACCACCATTCGTCAAACCATCTCTCCTGATGGCTTTATCAATGTAGATGGTATCGGTATTGTATACCTTGCTGGAATGACGGTCAAGGAGGCCGATAACTACATGCGTCGACAGTTGGGTCGTATCTATTCTGTGGATGGTGAGGGTGCACAGTCCGAAATCAAGCTGACGTTGGGTGCTATCCGTACCATTACAGTCAATGTGATGGGTGAGGTGGTCGTTCCCGGCACCTATTCGTTGTCTTCTTTCTCAAGCGTCTACCATGCTCTCTACCGTGCCGGTGGCTTTAGCGACCTCGGTAGCGTACGTAATGTATCTCTGATGCGTAATGGTAAGAAGGTGGCCGAGGTCGATATCTACGACTTGCTGGTTTACGGTAAGCCTGCCGACAATATCGTTCTTCAGGATGGAGACGTTGTATTGGTTCCGGCATACGAGTCTGTTGTTGGAATCTCGGGTAATGTAAAGCGCCCTATGATGTATGAGATGAAGGCCGACGAGAATATCGATGATTTGGTCTCTTTTGCTGGGGGCTTCAGAGGTGATGCTTATACAGCCAATGTGAATGTAGAGCGTCGTAATGGTCGCGAGTATCAGGTCTATACCGTAGATAACGGTGAGTACACATCGTTCACTCTTGTCGATGGGGATAAGATTCAGGTAGGCGCGATAATCGACCGTTACGAAAATCGACTTGAAATTAAGGGTGCTGTCTATCGTCCAGGTTTCTATCAATTGAGCGATAAGGTGAATACCGTGTCCAAACTCGTAGCTATGGCCGACGGTCTCCGTGGCGATGCCTTCACCAACCGTGCCCTCCTTCACCGTGAGCGCGAGGACTACACGCTCGAGCTCATCCAGGTCGACCTCAAGGGTATCCTTGCTGGTACAGCTCCCGATATTGCGTTGCAGAAGAACGATGTGCTCACTATCTCCAATGTCAATGAAATCCGTGACCTCGGTTACATCACTGTTGTAGGCGAGGTGCGCAATCCCGGCATGTTCCGCTTTGCCGATAATACCACCGTGGAGGATATTATCCTTCAGGCGGGAGGCTTGCTTGAGTCTGCTTCTACGGCCAAGGTCGATGTGAGCCGTCGTATCAAGAATCCCGCAACTACTGAGGAGACCGATACGCTCAGCCAGCTCTTCACCTTCACTATCGATAGCGATTTTAATATTGAGGGTGATGAGACCTTCGTGCTCCAGCCCTACGACCACGTCTACGTTCGCAGAAGTCCGGGCTATAGCGCTCAGAGCCATGTGCGCGTACAGGGTGAAGTGATATTCCCCGGTGCTTATGCACTTCGTCATAAGGCCGCTCGTCTGTCCGATATAGTCAAGTCTGCCGGTGGTGTCTCTTCCGCTGCCTATGTCAAGGGTGCCAAGCTGATCCGTCAGATGTCTGAGGACGAGCGTGCACGCCTCCAGGGCACCATGGATATGCTCGATAATGTCAAGGATTCGGTGAGCACAGCCAAGCTGAATGCTGCCACGGAGTATTCTGTGGGTATCGATTTGGAGAAGGCCTTGGCCAATCCCGGTACCGATGCCGATGTGGTGCTTCGCGATGGTGATGTGATTGTCGTTCCCGAGTATATCAACACCGTGAAGGTGTCTGGTAATGTCCTCTATCCCAATACCGTGACCTATAACCCCCGAATGACGGTGCGCGACTATATTGACCAAGCCGGCGGATATGGCTTCCAATCAAAGCGTAATCGTGCATATGTTGTCTATATGAATGGTACTGTGGCCAAGGCACGCAAGAATAGTCGTGCTGTTGTCGAGCCGGGCTGTGAGATTATTGTTCCAGAGAAGAAGAAGCGCGAGGGTGCTCTCCAGAATGTATTGAGTATTGCTACTACATCGGCATCGTTGGCCACCATGTTCGGTACATTGTATAATATTATTAAATAAGCCGTTATGACAGAACTGAACAACATACCTCCTCAGTATGAGCAGGAGGAGGAGATCGACATCATGGAGTATGTCATCAAGCTTTGGAAGAAGCGCTCGATGATTATCAAGTGGTGCTGTGTGGGTGCCGTCATCGGCTTGGTGGTAGGCTTCAGCCTCCCCAAGACCTACAAGGCGGGTACCACATTGGCTCCCGAGACCGAGCAGAAGGTGGGCTCTGGTGTTAGCAGCATAGCCTCTATGATGGGTGTCAGCCTCAACAATAGTGTCGATGCCATCAGTGTGGAGATGTTTCCCGATGTGGTGCACTCTACCCCCTTTATCGTAGGTCTGTTCGACCTCCCCGTGGAGTTCGAGCGTAAGGATACCGTCGTTAATACCACCCTGCTCGACTATATGCTCGAGTATCAGAAGGCTCCTTGGTGGTCGGCCGTCATCAAGGCCCCCTTCAAGGCACTCGGTTGGTGTATCTCCTTGGTCAAGGGAGGCGAAGAGGAGGAAGAGGAGCTGAGTGCAGGCACGCCCAATCCAGTTAACCTTACTAAGAAGGAGCGTGGCGTGGTCAAGTACTTTGCCGAGAACATCATGATCAATGTGGATAAGAAGAGTGGTAAGACCCAAATTGAGTTGGAGATGCAGGATCCCCTCGTTGTATATACCGTGGTGCAAGCCGTGATGGACCACCTCAAGGAGTACATGTCCGACTACCGCACCTCCAAGGTGCGTCAGGACGTGGCCAATATGACCCTTATCTATGACCAGCGCAAGGCCGACTACTACAAGGCCCAGCAGGCTTATGCCCAGTATATCGATGGCAACAAGAATGTGATTCTCCAGAGTGCGCAGGCCGAGCAGGAGCGTCTTCAGCAGGAGATGAACCTCGCCTATCAGGTCTACTCTCAGGTCGCCACGCAGCTGGAGGCTGCCCGCATCAAGGAGCAGGAGGCCAAGCCCGTCTTTGCCATCTTGGAGCCTGCTGTCATCCCCAATCAGAAGGCAGCTCCCAGTAAGGCCAAGATGCTTGTCATCTTCACCTTCCTTGCCGGCTGCTGTGCTGCCGCATGGGCCCTCTTCGGTGACGACCTTCTGGCCAAGCTGAAAGAGATCACCTCGGCAAAATAATCTATAGTATATAGTCAGTTCATTACGACGGGTGCCCACATGTGTGCGGCACCCGTCTTCCGTTCTCTCCACTTTCAACTGTCATCTTTAACTTCGTTGAAGTTCGGCTGCGCTCACTGCAATAGTCCAAGTAAACTTGACTCTTGTTCGCTTGCACGAACTTTCATCTTTCATCTCTCATCTCTCAACTCTCAACTCCACTTTCCCATCCTGTGGCACCAGCCTCGAAGGTGATGCGGCATGGGCGGAGGGTGAAGGTGAGGGTATAGTTATGTCCCGGAGCAAAGCGGCTGAAGGCATCGGTGAGGGGGATGCGGTAGCGGCATTCTTCGGAACAGCCATTGCCAAAGTGGTAGGTGTAGTAGAGCGTGACGGTGGCATCAGACGATATGTGCTGAGGCATCACCAGGGACTCTACCAGGTAGGTGGGGGCAGCGCTTATCGCGCACGCGTGCGTACATCTTATATATAGGGTGGTGTCTGTGGTTGTCCACTCCTCGATGCTGGCTTCGTCGGGGTCGCTCAGTATGGGTGTGTGGGTGAGCTGCTGGGTGAAGTCGCCCTCGGCAGCGAGGGTGCCCACGACGAGGCTGTCGGCCGTGATGTGGGAGATATATCGCTTGCGCAGCAGGGTGCTATCGGCCTTGATGCGTATGTTGAGCTTGGCGAGCACGTGCTGCATCATGAACTCCACGTCCATGCCTGCCTTGCCTACGGCTGTCTGTCCGGCACGTGCCACCATCCAGTCGGTGTCTGGGGTGTTGCGGAAGAGCTCCTTCACCGTGTCGGTGGGTGTGTCCTG
The DNA here is from genome assembly GCA_947367415.1 of uncultured Bacteroidales bacterium. GTDB lineage: Bacteria > Bacteroidota > Bacteroidia > Bacteroidales > Bacteroidaceae > UBA1189. Next base: position 804 of record CANBEE010000191.1, on the reverse strand, counting down.
TAGGTTGTGGCCGTGCAGGGTGACGTGGTGGATATGAATCATGTGTGTGGCTGGGTCGATGCTCACTGTGGCATCGGTCTCTGCCTGGTGGGGGGCATAGGCACTGAAGGTGTATTGGCATCCTTCGCGCCAGTATTGGATGGGGGAGTATTCCCATCGTGCGCTGTCGGCGTTGTAGCAGACGGCTTGGTCGTCGAAGGCGAGGGTGTTGTCGTCCCACATGCCGTTGCGCCAACCCCACACACCCATCGTGGTGAGGTGTGTGCAGAGCTCGTTGGCATGGCGTGTGGCGGCATTGTCGACATAGCTGCCGGCAAAGCTGATGGGCACCTGACGGCTTGCAGCCACCTCGGGAGTGTCTATCAGCACTTCGCTCTCTGTGCAGCTGCCGATGAGCAGTGCACAGATGCCAAGCAGATATGTCGTCCAGCGTTTCTTCACGTCAATGGTTTACTTTTTAGGAGTACAGGAGTGCCGGAGTTACAGACAATAGTTTGCTCACAGCTCATCACTCAATTGTTCCTTGTTAAGTCTTGTATTTTGTAGCTATGTGGGGACATTCAACCCCACATAGCTTAAATGGTTTTATTATGCGAATGGTTTATTCGATTTCAGTACCAGGAGTAGGACTTCCAGCATCCCAGCCACAAACACCTGTTACGTTGAAGTCAATTACGTCAGGACCTACAGAGATAGTATATGTGGTGTGTGCATCGGTTCCCCATACTTGTTGTGAGGTGAGTTTACCAACCTGAGCAGAGAATACCTCATCGCCTATCTTAAAGTCGATGGTAAACGTCAAAG
>CANBEE010000190.1 GCA_947367415.1 uncultured Bacteroidales bacterium | reverse complement strand
ATAGTAAGGATGGTCCGATACTGAATGGATTGAACAACTATCCAATTCTTTCCACCCAAGCACACAAGAGCCCGTCAGACCACCGTTGGTTGAATATCCTTTTCGGAGTTTGCATCCCAGTAGGATTATTCTTCTACTTCCGCATTTGGTTATTCGGAAAGCGTTTGGACAAAGACTTGAAGCGAATCATTCAAACCAATACTAACATACAAGAAAGAATTAAAAACCAATCATTAGATATCTAACTATGGAAGAATTCAAATTAAACACAATAGAAGAGGCTATCGCCGACTTCCGAGAAGGCAAGTTCCTAATCGTTGTTGACGATGAAGACCGTGAGAATGAAGGCGACTTTATCATCGCCGCAGAAAAAATCACTCCTGAAAACGTAAACTTCATGTTGAAGGAAGGACGTGGCGTGTTGTGTGTACCAATCACCATGCAACGTTGTGCAGAACTAGACCTTCCCAAACAAGTAGGAAATAATACATCCATTTTGGGAACTCCGTTTACCGTAACCGTAGACAAGCTGGAAGGATGCTCTACTGGTGTATCCATCAATGACCGTGCCGCTACTATCCGCGCTTTGGCCGACCCAACTTCTACCCCATCGACATTCGGACGCCCTGGACATATCAATCCTCTCTATGCGCAGGACAAGGGCGTATTGCGCCGTGCCGGGCATACCGAGGCCGCCATTGACCTAGCGCGTCTATCGGGTCTCTACCCAGCTGCGGCCCTCATCGAGATCATGAACGAGGATGGCACCATGGCACGTATGCCACAGTTGATCGAGATTTCACAAGAGATGAACATCCCCATCATCACCATCCATGACCTCATAGCTTATCGCCTCGAGACAGAATCAATGATTGAGCGTGGCGAAGAGGTGGACATGCCCACCGCACACGGACACTTCCGCCTCATTCCTTTCCGCCAGCTCTCAAACGGAGCCGAGCATGTAGCGCTCATTAAGGGCGAATGGGAGGAAGATGAAGCCATCCTCGTACGTATGCACTCCTCATGCATGACGGGCGACATCTTCGGTTCATGCCGCTGCGACTGTGGCGACCAGCTACACAAAGCGATGGAAGAGATTGACGCTGCCGGCAAGGGCGTCATCGTATATATGATGCAGGAGGGACGTGGCATCGGACTTATGAACAAGATACGCGCCTACAAGCTGCAGGAAGAGGGGCTCGACACCGTAGATGCCAACATACACCTCGGCTTTGATGCTGACGAGCGCGACTACGGCGTAGGAGCCCAGATACTGCGCTCGCTTGGCGTACACAAGATGCGCCTGCTCACCAACAATCCCGTCAAGCGCATCGGACTCGAAGCCTATGGCCTTGAGATTGTGGAGAACGTGCCCATCGAGATTGAGCCCAACTGCTACAACGAACGCTACCTGCGCACCAAGAAGGACCGCATGGGGCATACGCTCCACTTCAAGAAATAAGAATCAATAGTAAATAGTACATTTGTAAATTGTAAATATTGCTCATATGAACACACCAAGCAACCTTATCAACCGACTCTCTCCGTCAGCCACGCTGGCGATGTCGCAACGCAGTGCCGAACTCAAGGCTCAAGGCGTTGATGTTATTAACCTTAGTGTAGGCGAGCCCGACTTCAACACCCCCGACCACATCAAGGAGGCAGCCAAGCAGGCTATCGACGACAACTTCTCACGCTACTCACCCGTACCGGGATACCCTGCTTTGCGTCAGGCTATCGTAGACAAACTGAAGAACGAGAACAACCTGGAGTATACCATCAATCAGATTTCTTGCTCCAACGGAGCCAAGCAGTCGGTATGTAATGTGGTAATGGCGCTCGTCAACGAAGGTGATGAGGTCATCGTGCCCGCTCCCTACTGGGTGAGCTATCCCGAGATGGTGCTCATGGCCAACGGTACTCCTGTCATCGTGGCTGCAGGCATCGAACAGGACTTCAAGATTACCGCCAAGCAGCTCGAGGCTACCATCACAGACAAGACCAAGGCGTTCATCCTCTGCTCGCCCTCTAACCCCACGGGTTCTGTATACAGCCGCGAGGAGTTGGCCGCACTGGCAGCCGTGCTCGAGCGTCATCCACAGGTCTACGTCATTGCCGATGAGATCTACGAGCACATCAACTATGTAGGCCGTCACGAGAGCATCGCACAGTTTGCAGGCGTACGCGACCGCGTAGTCATCATCAACGGTGTGTCAAAGGCTTACGCCATGACAGGCTGGCGCATCGGCTTCATTGCCGGTCCCGAATGGATTGTCAAGGCGTGCAACAAGCTGCAGGGCCAGTACACCAGCGGTCCCTGCTCGGTATCGCAGAAGGCTGCCGAAGCCGCCTACCGTGGCACTCAGGAGCCTGTGGAGGAGATGCGCAAGGCCTTCGAGCGTCGCCGCAACCTCATCGTACAGCTCGGCCGCGACATCCCCGGCTTCGAGGTCAACGAGCCTCAGGGAGCCTTCTACCTTTTCCCCAAGTGCAGCGCCTACTTCGGCAAGAAGTTCGGCGACAAGGTCATCGAGACAGCCTCTGACCTCGCCATGTATCTCCTCGAGGAGGGCCACGTGGCCTGCGTGGGCGGCGACTCCTTCGGTTCGCCCGAGTGCATCCGCATGAGCTACGCCACCAGCGATGAAAACATCGTGGAGTCAATGCGCCGCATCAAGGAGGCATTGGCCAAGCTGGTATAAAGCATTAGTAAGTTAATAAATTGGGAAGAGGTTGTGCCGCACGGCATGCCCTCTTCTTTTTATAGGCCTGATGAAAATGCCGATTAGGCAAAAGTTTGACTAACAATTTAGGCAAAAGTTGCATAAATTATTGCCTGCGTGTCCTTCAATATTATATCTTCATCCACCCCTCGCGATGAGAGGGTGAATGTTTTTTTATCCCTACCACAGCCAAAGAACAGGCCGCAGATGGGGAGGAGCAGAGGATAGTGCGAAACGAATTTTGTTTCGCGATAATATATAAGTATGCAACCAAGTACAAGAAAAATTCATGTGCACAAAAAAATGTGACCGAGATTATACATTTTTTAAGGATAAAAACTATCTTTGCATTTCAGAAAGCACAAATTATGTTAAACACGACCGTAATATGAAAAGACTGACAACATGGCTACTTGGAGTAGCAAGCCTATGTGCAACAGCCACAGCACAAGAGAACCCGAAGGTAGACCTGCGCATTGAAGCGCGTGGCGACCTGCAGAACGAGTTAATCGACGGCAATGTAGTTGACGCAAATACAGGTTTCCGCGGCAAACAGCTCAACCTGCGCCTCAACGGCAACATCAACGACTCATGGAGCTACGTGTACCGCCAGCGCATGGGTAAGCCTAATGCTGATGCGAGCTACTTCGATGCCGTTGACCACATCAACCTCACCTACACCACAGGTGCATGGTCGTTCACAGGAGGTAAGCAGACGGTAGCTGTGGGTGGATACGAGTACGACCGCGCTCCGATAGACTTCTACTTCGGCTCAGAGTACTGGTACAACATGGCATGCTATCAGTGGGGTGTGAACGCAAAGTACAACCTCGGTACCGAAAGCAACGATGCACTGATGCTGCAGGTGGTGCAGAGCCCCTTCCGTAACGTATCGCCCGAAATGTTCTCCTATAACCTCCTATGGAGTGGCTCGCACGGATGGATCGACATTCTCCACTCGGTGAATATGGTAGAGTACCTGCCCGGCAAGTTTGTCAACTTCATCGCCTTGGGCCACCAGTTCAACATGGGCGACTTCAAGTTGCAGCTCGACTGGATGAACCGTTCCGAGATGGAGAACTTCCACTTTGATGATTTCTCTATCATGGCCGATCTCTCATGGAGCGCATCAGACAAGCTGAACGTGTATGGTAAGATGAGCTATGATATAAATGATGGCAATATGGCTGACTACTGCGTACTCCCCGGAACAGAGCTTACTCGAGTAGGTGCGGGCGTAGAGTACTTCCCCATTGAGGGCAGTAGCGACATCCGTCTCCACGGCGCCTATAGCTTTGCATGGGGCAAGAATACGAATCCCTATGGCTCTGTTTGGGGTGACCAATCGTTCCTTACACTCGGTGTGACCTGGAGGATGAGTATTCTGAAACGATGATTTCTTGAGTTGTGAGTTGTGAGTTATGAGTCATTTGCTTTCATGATTCAGAATTCAGAATTCAGAATTAAAACCCTCCTACCATGAAAACAAAAAACATTCTACGCCGTTGCTACGATGCCATACCCTCGGGCATCATCTGCCTGCTTATCGTATTTGCCCTGTTCGGCTACCTTGGCCATAAGATGGGCACGCCCAACATGCTGAACACGGTGATGAACACGGCGCACGACCTGCTGCTCAACACGGTATTCTACCTGATGGCCATCTGTGTGCTTACGGGTGCGCTGGGCAAGGTATTCGTGGAGTTCGGTGTGGTGAGTCTGCTGGAGAAGCTGCTGCGCCCGCTCATGCGTCCGCTCTTCAATCTGCCCGGTGTGGCTTCCTTGGGTGCCGTGCTCACCTTCCTGTCGGACAATCCCGCCATCATCTCCTTGGCACAGGACAAGCGATTCGGTTCCTACTTCAAGAAGTACCAGTTCATCTCGCTCACCAACTTCGGCACCGCCTTCGGCATGGGTCTGCTGGTGATAGTCTTCATGATAGGCCAGGGCTTCTACATGGAGCCGCTCATTGGCCTCATCGGAGCCTTTATCGGATGTATCGTATCGACGCGCTTGATGCAGCGTGCCGTATTGAAAGCCTATCCCCACTACCTGGAGGAGAATGCCTATGAAGATGCTACCGTAGAGGTTGCCGAGGACAAGAGCTACCACAAGCCCATGTTTCAGCGCATCCTCGATTCCCTGCTCGATGGTGGGCGTACGGGTGTGGATGTAGGCATCGCCATCATCCCCGGCGTGCTTATCATCTCTACCTTGGTGATGATTCTGACCTTTGGCCCCTCTGCCGACGGCACCTATACCGGCGCAGCCTATCAGGGAGTGGAGCTATTGCCCTGGGTGGGCGAGAAGATAGGCTTCCTCTTCCGCTGGCTCTTCGGTTTCGAAGACCCGCACCTCATCGCCTTCCCCATCACCGCCTTGGGTGCTGTGGGTGCCGCCTTGGGCTTGGTACCTAACTTCATCGCCGAGGGCTGGGTCGACGGCAACGCCATCGCCGTGTTCACCGCCATCGGCATGTGCTGGAGCGGCTATCTGAGCACACACACCGCCATGCTCGACTCGCTGGGCTACCGTCGCCTCACCTCAAAGGCCATCATAGCCCATACCATCGGTGGTATTGTTGCAGCCATCGTGGCCCACTGGATTTTTGTGCTCTACAGCTTAATCTAATGCGAGAGTAATAATAAGAATCTGTTTTATTTAAACATAAGAGAGAGGGTGTGTTGCATTTAACACACCCTCTCTTGCTTATTCTCATCGGCAAAAGCCGCATGTGCTTATTTCGGCAGGTTGAATGCGATGGACATCTCGCGCATCTGCTCCTGGCTCATGCCGTCGGGCTCGAAGCCCATGTTCTTGGCAGCTATATATATGAG
>CANBEE010000189.1 GCA_947367415.1 uncultured Bacteroidales bacterium | reverse complement strand
CCCCCTTTTCAAGCAGAAGACGGCATACGAGATGACGTCGAGTCTCGTGGGCTCGGAGATGTGTATAAGAGACAGGGTAAAGGTAGTGTATTTTTTTCAATTACTCTACTCTTTTGTCTTTTTTAACAGCAATTCCTCGATAATCTTCTTCAGTTCAGCCTTGGGCGATGCACCTTGCATCAAAGTTGGCTTACCGCTCATGGGAATGAAGAGTAGGGTAGGGATACTACGGATGCTGAACGCTGTAGCCAGGTTGCGCTCGTTGTCTACATTGATTTTGTAGAAATCAACCTTGCCTGCATACTCCTGTGCCAATTCATTGAGAATGGGTGATAATATGCGGCATGGACGACACCAGTCGGCATAAAAGTCGATGACGCAAGGGCGCTTGCCGAGGTACTTGAATTCATTCGGATTCTCCTGTATGTTGGCAATCTTCATGTTGAATTCATATTCAGTGAGCGTGGTGGGGACAACAGTCGAGTCGTTCGTTCCTTCTTTGCTCTCTTGCGCGTTGCCTGCGATGCTGATTGTGAGCAATAGCAATGTTATCAAGGTCTTGAATGTTGCTTTCATAATGATTTGTTTTAGTCTTAGTCGAATCTTAGAAACTCTTTGATGTCTCTTTTTGTTCATGCAGCAAATTCCATGCTTGTGGCAGATACTCAATGATATCGCTGGCAATGAGGCTTATCTGCCCAATCTCGACGGCAGCTAAGTCACCAGCAAGTCCGTGGACGTATGTGGCTACTATGCATGCTTCGCGTGGTGGATATTTTTGAGCTAGCAGTGCGAGCAGTATGCCAGTGAGCACATCGCCGCTTCCTGCTGTGGCCATACCTGCATTTCCTGTCGTGTTGAATATTGTCTGTCCATCGGGGCATGCGATGGCGCTGTAGGCTCCTTTCACGATGACGTATAGCTGGTGGTCATTTGCCAATTTGCTTGCTTCTTGCAGACGATTGTTGAGTGTGAACTCTTTGCCTGCTATTCGTTGCAGTTCACGGTAGTGTGGGGTGAGGATGCTGTTGTCAGGTATCGAGTTTAACAGTTCTCGGTGTGTTCCTATACAGTTAAGTGCATCAGCATCCATGATGAGTGGACGCTGTTCTCTTTTGAGCAGTTCGGCAATACCTCGTGAAGTCTCCTCTGCTGTGCCCAGTCCTGGCCCGATGGATATGGCGTCGTACTTCGTTGTCTGTGGTGGCTGGGTGAAGTGTGTCGCTGACTTATCTTCGCTGATGATGGCCTCGGGTATGCTGCTTTGCAGAATAGGAGTGTTGTATGTAGGTGTATGCACGGTGAATAATCCCACTCCTGAACGCAATGCCGCTCTTGTCGACAGTATGGCTGCGCCAGCCATGCTGCGTTTCCCGGCGATGAGAAGGCCATGCCCAAATGTGCCTTTGTGTCCATCGTACGGACGAGAATGGATGTATTTTGCAACCTCGCTCAAGGTGGCTATTTGGCATTGCTCCCAATCGATAGGGCAGCCATAGGTATACTCAATCTTTTTCCTGTCGGGGGTGTTCATCTGCGACATCTTATTTTGAACGTAAAAGTAGTGCTTTTCGATGATATTTTATGCTGTTGCGAAAAAAAAATCCTTTTTCGTTATCGAATAAATGGATTTTGCTTAATTTTGTAGAAATTTCGCATAATATTTTAATATGGATACGATAAAAATAAAAGATAAGAACTTTGCCGTTTCTATTCCCGAGGCGAAGATTCTTAAAGAGGTAGAGCGCCTTGCTGCACAGATCAGTCGCGATCTCGAAGGCAAGAATCCTCTCTTCTTGGGCATTCTCAATGGTAGTTTCATGTTTGCGGCCGACCTTTTCCGTCGCATTACTATCCCTGCTGAGATTTCGTTTGTCAAATTGGCCTCTTATGAGGGAACAGCTTCTACGGGTGTTATCAAAGAGGTTATCGGACTTTCTGAGAATATCAGTGGTCGTACCATTGTAGTGGTTGAGGATATCGTGGATACAGGTTGCACCATGCAGAAACTGTTGGAGAACCTTGGCACACGTTCGCCTGAATCGATTCATGTGTGTACCCTCCTTCTCAAACCCGAGAAGCTGAAGGTGCCCCTCAATGTGGAATATGTGGCATTGGAGATTCCCAATGACTTTATCGTGGGTTATGGCCTTGACTATGATGGGTTTGGCCGCAACCTGAAGGATATATATACTGTGGTGGAATAAACAGAGTAATAACAATTATTATAAGGTAAAAAGCTATGCTAAACATTGTGATTTTCGGAGCCCCAGGCTCAGGAAAGGGTACTTATAGTGCTCGTCTCGTAGATACATTTAAATTAGACCATATCTCTACTGGCGATGTGCTCCGCGCTGAAATCAAGAACGGAACAGAACTGGGTAAAACAGCTCAAGGCTACATTGACAATGGTCAGCTCATTCCTGATGAACTGATGATTGGCATCTTGGCCAACGTTTATGACAGCTTTAAGGGAAGCAAGGGTGTAATCTTCGATGGTTTCCCCCGTACCATCGCTCAAGCCGAGGCGTTGAAGACCATGCTTGAGGAACGTGGTGAGAAGATTTCGGCAATGATTAATCTTGAGGTGAGCGAGGATATTCTGATGGCTCGTCTATTGCGCCGTGCTACACTCGAAGGCCGTGCTGATGACAATGAAGAAACCATCAAGAAACGCTTTGCCGTATACCACAATCAAACAGCTCCGCTTATCGAGTGGTTCAAGGGACAGGGCGTGTTCCAAGGCTTTACCTACACCGATGAGATAGGTCTTGAGGGTATGGTAAAGAACATTACCGAGTACGTAAATACTATTATTTAATTAAAGACTAAGAATTAGGAATTAAGGCGTGGCAGAAACAAATTTTGTCGATTACGTAAAGATCTATTGCCGTTCGGGCAAGGGAGGCCGTGGCAGCACTCACATGCGCCGTGTCAAGTACAATCCCAATGGTGGACCTGACGGTGGTAACGGTGGCCGTGGCGGACATATCATTCTTCGTGGTAACCGCAACTATTGGACGCTTCTGCACCTTCGCTACGATCGTCATGCTTTTGCTGGCAATGGTGGCAATGGGTCGAAGAACAAAAGTAGCGGTAAGGATGGTGAGGACAAGATTATAGAGGTTCCTTGCGGTACGGTTGTCTATAACGCCGAGACAGGTGCTTACCTGTGCGATATCACTGAACATGGGCAAGAGGTAATCCTGCTACGTGGCGGTCGTGGTGGTCTAGGTAACTTTAATTTCGCCACACCCACTCGTCAGGCTCCGCGCTTTGCTCAGCCGGGCGAACCTATGCAAGAGCTTACGGTAATCATGGAACTCAAGCTGTTGGCCGATGTGGGCCTTGTGGGTTTCCCTAATGCCGGTAAGTCGACCCTTCTGGCTGCTGTATCGGCTGCCAAGCCTAAGATAGCCAATTATCCTTTCACCACGTTGGAGCCAAATTTGGGCATTGTCTCCTACCGCGACAACCGTTCTTTCGTGATGGCCGATATTCCCGGTATCATTGAAGGAGCTAGTGCCGGCAAGGGACTTGGCTTGCGTTTCCTCCGCCACATAGAACGCAATTCGCTGTTGCTGTTTATGGTTCCGGGCGATACCGATGATATACGCAAGGAATATGATATCCTACTCAATGAGTTGGCCACCTTCAATCCTGACATGCTGAGCAAGCAGCGTGTGCTAGCCATTACCAAGTGTGACTTGTTGGATGAGGAACTGGTAGAAATGCTTGAGGAGACATTGCCCAATGATGTTCCCCATGTATTCATATCTTCTGTCACTGGACTGGGCGTTTCCGTACTGAAGGATATTCTTTGGAACGAGCTGAACAAAGAGGATATTCACGCCGAACTCAGCAAAGATAGTCTCGTGCATCGTGCCAAGGATATGGGCTTTTTGCAGGAAGAGCTGCGTGCCATGGGACAGGATGATGACATCTCTGTCGAATACGAAGATATTGACGAGATGGAAGATTTTGAATATGAGTTTGACGACGATATAGAATTTGATGAAGAAGACTGATGAATAGCGAAGATATTTTCACCAAAGGCATCATGTTCAAGAAGGTGGCCTCTGACCGCCCCAAAGAGGAGAAGGTGAAGACTAAGGCCAAAAAGAAAGCCTACATTACTGGTCAACACCATTCCGCATCGGCCAAGATGAAGGCCGAGATACGTCGCAAACGTGCCAATCGTCATAAATGACACAGACTGATGCTCGATAATCTATACGATATTGTCAAGGAACGCATATTGGTTCTTGACGGTGCTATGGGCACCATGATACAGCAGTGCGGACTCATTGAAGAGGACTTCCGTGGCGAGCGCTTTACCGACCTGCCCGGTCTGCAGAAGGGCAACAACGACCTGCTCTGCCTCTCCCGTCCCGAGGTGATTGCCGGCATCCATAACCGTTACCTCGAAGCAGGAGCCGATATCATAGAGACCTGCTCGTTCAATGCCCAGCGCATCTCCATGACCGACTATGGCTGTGAGCATCTGTGCCGCGAGATAAACCTCGCTGCTGCGGCCATTGCACGACAGTGTGCCGATGTCATGAGTACTCCCGACAAACCGCGTTTCGTGGCAGGCTCGGTGGGCCCCACCAACAAGACCTGTTCGCTCAGTCCCGACGTGAACGACCCTGCCATGCGTGCCATCACTTTTGACGAACTCGTAGCTGCATACGACGAACAGATGCAGGCACTCATCGAAGGAGGCGTGGATGCGTTGCTCATCGAGACCATTTTCGATACGCTCAATGCCAAGGCGGCCATCTATGCTGCCGAGCAAGTGATGGAGCGCATGGGACGCCGTGTGCCGCTGATGCTCTCGGTGACCATCTCCGATGCGGCAGGACGCACCCTCTCGGGACAGACGCTCGATGCATTCTTTGCCTCTGTGGGGCATGCCGACATCTTCTCCGTGGGACTCAACTGCTCCTTCGGCGCTGCACAGATGAAGCCTTACCTCAAGGCGCTGGCTGCACGTGCTCCTTATTATATATCGTGCTACCCCAATGCAGGACTCCCCAATAGCCTCGGTGGGTATGACCAGACACCTGCCGAGATGGCTCTGCAGGTGAAGGAGTACATGGATGAGGGATTGGTAAACATTATTGGCGGATGCTGCGGCACTACCGATGCCTATATTGCCGAGTATGCGCCGCTGATAGCTGGTGCCAAGCCTCACGTGCCTGCTACACGCCCCGATGCCTTGTGGCTCTCGGGATTGGAGCTCTGCGAGGTGACTCCCGAGCGCAACTTCATCAACGTGGGCGAGCGCTGTAACGTGGCTGGCTCGCGCAAGTTCCTGCGACTGATCAACGAAAAGAAATACGATGAAGCGCTCTCCATTGCCCGCAAGCAGGTGGAGGATGGAGCGCAGCTGCTCGATATCAATATGGACGATGGACTGCTCGATACGAAGCAGGAGATGGTGCATTTCCTCAACCTCATCGCCTCGGAGCCCGATATCGCCCGCGTGCCCATCATGGTGGACTCCTCGAAGTGGGAGGTCATCACCGCGGCCGTCAAGTGCATACAGGGAAAGTGTGTGGTCAACTCCATATCTCTCAAGG
>CANBEE010000188.1 GCA_947367415.1 uncultured Bacteroidales bacterium | reverse complement strand
CTTTTACAGAGTGTGCTTGCGTTTTATCTTGTGATGATAAGAATTATTGTTCATCCGACATTTCGAGTGATGCGGCAATCATGCAGCGCATATAATCTAAGTTTGAAATACTTTTCATCTCTGAATCCGTAAGCATTTCTTTTCATCACTTTAATCTTATTATTGATACCTTCTAACCTTCCCGTTGATATGTGGCAATCATACCAGGCAAGTATTCCCCTTTTGTGGGCAAGCAACGTCATCGCCATTTTCTCTAGTTGTGGTATCTTACTGAGTTTGGCCTGCTCTACCCAGTCGTACAAAACCCTTTCCGCATCTTCTTTGTATACCTGCGTCCATATTTCCTTAAGTTGCTCTTTCAGGTAGTAGGCCTTGGAGAGTGGCTCGTTCATGGCTAGGGCATTATCAAGTCTTGTCTTATGTTTGTCATCGAAGATGTCTGCACCATTTCCCAATAGCAAATACCTACTTCCTTTAAGCACATTGCGCTTGTTAATATCCTTTTCCATGTTGTACTGGATGCGTCTGATGTCATCGAGTTTGTCATTCATGAGTTTTACGACGTGGAAATGATCGAAGACATGTACCGCTTCAGGGCAGTTCTCCATTACTGATCCGATGAATGCTGCAGAAAGGTCCGTAGCAATATACTTGATGGACACATTGTACCGTCTGACTCGTTTCCAGAATTGTTCAAGGGCTTCACAGCCCTTTCCCTCACCGACATGAAGGGATACGTCCACTAATCAAATCCACAACGATGGTTCTGTAAACATGCCCTTTCTTTACGGCAAACTCATCGATACCGATACACTCTACACCTTTCAAAGACGGGGGGGAGGGGAATAATGTCTCTTCAAGTGGCTCATATGGATTTCCTTGACAGTATCCCAACTCACCCCAAGCAACTCGGCCGTATCCTTGAGCGTCATACCACGAAGAAGATCCACAACATATCTGGCAAACCTACGGGTGTATGAGTGTTGTCCGATGGCGAAAGGTATCGGTTCACTGCGGTCATGGCTACAACCTTCACACTTGCACTTATAGCGCTGGACTTTCATTGAGAGGATAACCTTCTTGCCTCCGATAGGAAGACCGATGAAACGTCTGACATGGTGTCCGTTCTTTACCAATTTACGGCAACCGAACTCGGGACAGACGATTTGAGCGGACTTTGATTGTACATGAAGAATTATTGTCTTACTTTTGTACTCCACATTGGTGCATTTCAAACCCTTTACGCCCCAAGCATGATATAGGAAACTGCTATTCATTGTGTATATTTTTTGGTGGTACTTCAAATATACAAAAGTTTAGCGGTTTCTTTTTATTGTATCACAATGGCATCACTCGAAATGTCGGATGAACCAGAATTATATTTAATGAGAGTGTGTCAGCTGACACACTCTCATTAGATTCCAATAACTCGTTAATTGTCTTATCAGTTACGTTCTATATAGGCTACGGCATCGCCCTTCATAACGGTGCTTCCTTGTGGTAGTACTTCTGCAAGGCGGCCGGCAAAGCCGACATACACGGGAGCCATCTGTCCCCAACGAGTGGCGATGTGGCACATCAGTTCGCCCTCTTTGTAGGTGCGCCCTACGTTAGGTGCTGCTGAGGGGCCTTCGACAGAGATTTCCCAAATTACCTGCCCGTTCTCGGGAGCGCAGATAGCATCGGCCTTGGCATGCTTGAGGGCCTGTAGCTGTTCGGGGGTAACACCTGTGCCGCCGAGTGCTGCATCCTTAGCTTTCTGTAGCTCGGTCTCGAAGCGCTGCTTGGCTACGCCTGAGCGGTAGTCGCGGTACTGGCGGTCGTGCATGGCAAACTCGAAGAGCTCTTCGTCGTTCTTTCCAGTATCCCAACCCAGCTCCTTCATCTCCTTGCGATAGGTGTCGAGGGCATCGGGGTAGTAGCTCTGTGGGTCGTCATCGGTGAACTCGCGGCCCTGGCTCTTGGCCAGCTCGATAATCTCGGGTGCCAACGGTCCGGGCAGGCGGCCACACTTGCCAAGAATCATATCCCACGCATTGTTGTCAATCATGGAGAAGCGCTCCTCACCCTTGATGAGCTGCATGAGGTTCATCAAGGCGATGTTCTTCACGTACTGGCTATAGGGAGTCACGAGTGGGGGATAGCCCAGCTTGGGCCATACATATTCTACCTCGTCGAAGAGCATGATGACCAAATCATCGATGCTGAGCGGAGCCTTGCCCTGTCCCTTGAGGATAAGGTTGATGCCAGCATGCACACCCTTCAGGTCGGCCATCATGGAGCCCATCATGCCACCAGGGAGTCCGCACTTGAGCAGCAGTGAAGACATGTGCTTGTTCGTGGGGTCCATGAAGTAACCGAGGAAGTCATCCATAAACTCCTGTGTGAGGCTGCGTGCCTTCATGTAGGCATTCATATTGATCTCGGGCACTTGGAAACCGGCATCCTTGAGCATAGCTTGCACAGAGATGATGTCGGGATGAACCTTACCCCATGACAGGGGTTCAATGGCAGTGTCAATGATGTCGGCACCGTTTTCACACACCTCGAGGATAGAGGCCATAGAGAGACCGGGGCCTGAGTGGCCGTGGTACTGCACGATAACCTCGGGGTGACGGGTCTTGATGTTCTTGACCAGCTGACCCAGCATCTTGGGGCGCCCGATACCTGCCATGTCCTTGAGCGCTATCTCGGTGGCACCGGCAGCGATGAGCTTGTCGGCCAGCTCGGTGTAGTACTCAACGGTATGGATAGGCGAGTGGGTGATGCAGAGTGCGGCTTGCGGTATCATGCCTGCCTCCAAGGCATACTTGATGGAGGGGATGATGTTGCGGGCATCGTTGAGTCCGCAGAAGATACGGGTGATATCGGTACCCTGAGCCTTCTTTACCTTATACATAAGACGACGAACGTCAGCTGGGACGGGGAACATACGCAGACCGTTGAGTGCGCGGTCGAGCATGTGGGTCTGTATGCCTGCTTCGTGGAAGGTCTTGGTGAAGGTACGCACGGCCGTGTTGGGATTCTCGCCATAGAGCAGGTTTACCTGTTCGAAGGCTCCACCGTTAGTCTCTACTCGGGCAAAGCAACCCATCTCAACGATGACGGGGGCTATGCGGGCGAGTTGGTCGGCACGGGGCTGATACTTGCCTGATGACTGGAACATGTCGCGGTACAAAAGGCTGAATTTAATCTCCTTTTTCATGATTTTGTGTGTTTTCTTGTCGATATTAGATATAGTTTGACTATGTCAACTGCAAATGTAGAAAACTTTTTTGAGTTATGAGTTATGAGGCATAAGTTATTTTCAAAGTTTTTTAAGGTCGGTTAAAGCTCACAACTTCTGTTCGACCCAAATCAATTTAGTAGTATCGTATCCACGCTTTTGCAGATTCTTTACAATTTTACTCCTTACTTCAGGTGTTAATTGTGGCGTACGGCTCAATATCCATAAATATTTAGGGCTCGAACTGCCTACTACAGAATAGGAATAGTCGGGCGCAAGGTCAAGGATGTAGTAATCACTATAGAAGGGACCGAAGAAACTGACACGTAGTTGGCCTGGTTTACCGTTTTTATTTACTTTGGCCTTACCCGTACTCTCCTTATATGGACCATCCAATGAGTTGAGATGCCCACTGTTGAGAACCTTTATTTTGCCGTCGTCGCGTAAAGCGTATTCGGCGGTAGCACCTACAAGTCCTCTCTCAAAAGCATGGTCGTAACGTGCTATTTCATACCATTTGCCCAAATATCGGTCAAGATTAAAGGTTGTGATAGTGCTGTTGTCAACAGTCTGCGCACCAGATACTGTGCATAATCCTAGTAGAAGGGTAGTGAGGAAATTCTTTTTCATGTTGGTATTGACATTGGATTTGTCTTATTAACATCTCTTTTCTTCTTTTGTTTGCTTCTGCTAGTATAAAAGAGTAGGGGAGTCTCTGTTGAGAGGCTCCCCTATATATAAGAAGTTGTTTGTAATGTTACAATGAGTCGCCGAAGTCCTGACGGAATTTCTCGAGCAACTGCTCCTGCCAAAAACCGATTTCTTTCAGACGACCTGTAAAGAAACGCAGCACGGAGGGTTCTTCAACCCATTCAAGGCCACCGATGAGTTCGCGGTTGTCCCAAAGCCACTTCACACGGTCGGCTACATACTTCAGTTGTGATAGGGTGTATACACGACGGGGAACAGCGAGGCGCATGAGCTCGAGCTCAGCAAAGGGCTCGGTGCCGTCGGGATTACGCTGCTCCGAGAGTGTTCCGCGCTCCATACCACGGATACCGCTGACGATGTAGAGTGCAGCAGCAACGGCAGCTGCAGGGTACTGTTCGTGTGGCATGTCGGGTACGAAAGCTCCGGCATTGAGGTGGCATCCCAGTCCACCGGCAGGGAGTATGACAGGTACTCCGTAGTCGTTGAGCTCCTTGGCAAGGTAGTTGATGAACTCTGGTCCCTGGCTGATGTACTCCATGTCGAGACTCTCGTAGAGACCCTGTGCCATAGCCTCCATTGAGCGCACATCCATGCCGCCATAGGTCAGGAATCCTTCGTAGAGAGGAATGTACTCGACCATCATCTTGGTGAATCGCTCATCCTTGCTGGTGATGATACCGCCCTTGGCGAAGCCGAGCTTGCGGGCCGAGAAGTAGATGATGTCGAAGTGGTCGGCCAGAAGGTGATAGATGGTCTTGAGGTCCATATATTTGCAGCGAGCTTCACGTGTCTTCATGAAGTAGACGTTATCCTGAAGCAGTGATGCGTCGAGCACGCTGATGATGTTGTTGTCGTGACAAATGTCGGTCACGGCAAGCATATTCTCGAGCGATACAGGCTGTCCGCCGATGAGGTTGGTGCCAGCCTCTACGCGTACGAATGCAATATTCTCAGCACCCTTCTCCTTGATAGTGGTGCGCAGCTTCTTGAGGTCGAAGTCGCCCTTGAAGGGATCGCTCGATTGAGGCTTGAGTCCCTTTTCTGCTACCAATTCCTCCACGGTGCCTCCCGTTCGTGTGATGTGGGCCTTGGTCGTGGTGAAGTGGAAGTTCATCAGTGCGGTCTGGCCGGGCTTCACCAATGCCGAAGCGAGGATGTTCTCGCAGGCACGTCCCTGATGAGCAGGCAAGACGTTTTCTGTGCCAAACACCTCCTTTACGGCCTCTTTCACTCGGGTAAAAGTCTCTGACCCTGCATATGAGTCATCGGCACGCATCGATGCGGCCAGCTGAAGGTCACTCATGGCGTTTACGCCTGAGTCGGTGAGCATATCGAGATAGATGTCACGATTCTGGAGAAGGAAGGTGTTGTTACCGGCTTCCTTGATGCATTGTAAACGCTCCTCAATGGGGCGGAGGAAGAGTTTCTGTACCACGCGTACCTTGTGCATTTCCAAGGGTACCTGCTCTTCTTCTTGATAAAATTTAATTTGCATAATAGTTTGTTGTTTATAGTTTGTTATCTGATTCCAAAAATTGAGTTGCGAAGATACATATATTTATTGATATATGTAGCAAAATGAAAGGAAATATATCATTATTCTGTTTTTATGTGATATTTGATGCGTCGGGTGGCTTTCTTATCGTTGGCTTGTATAGGGA
>CANBEE010000187.1 GCA_947367415.1 uncultured Bacteroidales bacterium | reverse complement strand
TCACTCGGCTTGCACTAATTTTGCAGTATGAAAAGATTTGCATGGTTGTTATGGGCAGCACTCATAACATTTATCATACCTACACATACTCTTGCACAATTCATCGAGGCCCCCAAGCGCGAATATCGTGCCGTATGGCTCACCACCATCAAGGGACTTGACTGGCCACTCGAGGAGCACATGGGCGACTACGCTGCCCAGCGTGCCCACCTATGCCGCATCCTCGATAGTCTACAAACCATCAGCATAAACACGATACTGCTTCAGACACGAATCCGAGGCGATGTCATATACCCATCAGAGGTAGAGCCTTTCAGCCCAGTCTTCACCGGGAAACATGGCGTAGCCCCCGACTACGACCCGCTGGCCTTTGCCATTGAGCAATGCCATAAGCGCGGCATGCAGCTACATGCCTGGCTCGTAACCATCCCTATAGGCGACGCACTCCATGTGCAAGGGCATGGCAAACAGTCGCTCCCCAGCCAAAAGCGCAACCAATGCACCCGATTCAAGGGGGCATGGTATATGGAGCCTGCCCACCCCGGAACTACGCAACACCTCAGCGCATTGGTAGAAGAGATGGTAACCAAGTATGATATTGATGGCATACATTTTGACTACATACGTTATCCCGAGGGAAACAGCAGCTACCCGGACGGCTCCGCCTTCAACAAATCGAAGCAAAGAGGACAATCCAAGAGCGACTGGAGAAGAAGCAATATAACCGGCATCATGCGCTCACTATATGCCAAGGTCAAAAGCATCAAGCCTTGGGTATGCGTAAGCGCAGCTACACTCGGCAAATATAATGATACCAGCCGATATAGCAGCTACGGATGGAATGCATATCACACCGTGAACCAAGCGGCACAAGAATGGATGAGCGAGGGGATTGTCGATGCACTATTTCCCATGCTATATTATACAGGTAAGCACTTCTACCCCTTCATTACGGACTGGCATGAGCACAGCTATGGACGACATGTCATTGCAGGCATGGGTACCTATCAGCTCCATCCCGACGAGAAGAATTGGAACCTGGAGGAGATAGTTCGCCAACTCAACGTCGTACGCTCCCACCCTACGGGGGGCGCAGCGCAGTTCCGCTCAAAGTTCGTAACCGACAATACCAAAGGAGTGTATGAGTACCTACGCCTATTCTACCCCACTCCAGCCCTGGTGCCTGCCATGACGTGGCTCAGCGACACACTGCCTTCGGCTCCTCAAGCGTTGGAAGTCACTATAGACAAGCATATCACCACTCTCACTTGGGAGGAAACCGGCGCTGATGTCATGTATAATGTGTACAGTAGCAATACCTTCCCTGTAGACACTGATAATGCGGTAAACCTGCAGTGCACCTACATAAGCGAACCATACTACACGGAGGCAACTCAAAGCATTGTGCATCCGCGCCACTACGCCATAACCACCATTGACCGCTACGGCAATGAGAGCGCTCCCTTACAATGGGAAAACGACAGAATTCACCTCATTTCACCCAAATAGTAAGGAATCCACTTGTCCAATCAAGTACCTTAACAGTTCCAAAGAGACATTCGTTGAGTTAAAATAAATTATATTTTACTCCAATTATTCGTTTGTCTCCTTTCTTTTTTGTAATTTTACAAAATTAATTGGCCATACTCTCGTAACACGCTGTAAGCCATTTAATAGACACATTTTCTGTGTCTCCGAGAAAGACAACAAAAAAAAAGACAACATATAATGAATAACAAATGGAACTATCAACCTCCCACCGATCAAAAGATCCAGAGAGCTGAAGCCCTATCCAAGGAGTTGGGCATCAATCCGGCAATCTGTCGGCTGCTCCTTGATAGAGGAATTACCACGGCTGCAGAAGCCAAGCGCTTCTTCCGACCGAGCCTGACCGACCTGCACGATCCCTTCCTTATGGACGGAATGGATGCTGCGGTAGACCGTATTAACCAAGCATTAGGGCGTAAGGAACGCATCCTCGTCTATGGCGACTACGACGTCGACGGCACTACAGCTGTATCCTTAGTTTATCGTTTTCTGCAGCAGTTTACCACCAACATCGACTACTACATACCCAATCGCTACAACGACGGCTATGGAGTGTCAATCAAGGGAGTGAACTATGCCAAGGAGACAGGTGTAAAACTGGTTATCGTGCTCGACTGCGGCGTAAAGGCTGTGGATGAGATTGCCTATGCCAAAGAGCTGGGTATTGACTTCATCGTGTGTGACCATCATGTGCAGGACGATGTTTTGCCACCTGCAGTAGCCATCCTCAACCCCAAGCTCATAGGCTCCAACTACCCCTACCCTCACCTCTCTGGCTGCGGTGTAGGATTCAAGCTGATGCAGGCCTTTGCCAAGGACAACGGCATTGAGTTCAGCCAGCTCATCCCCTATCTCGACCTGGTGGCTGTGAGCATCGCTTCGGACATCGTACCCATTATGGGCGAAAACCGAATCCTTGCATATCATGGACTACGCCAGATAAATCACAATCCAAGCACCGGATTGCGAGCTATCATTGAGGTTTGCGGACTCAAGGACAAGGAAGTCAAGATCAACGATATCATCTTCAAGATAGGTCCCCGCATCAATGCTTCAGGACGCATACAGACAGGTAAGGAGGCCGTAGACCTGCTCACAGAAAAGGACTACAACAGAGCCCTTGAACTGAGCAACCAAATCAACGAATATAACGAAGCCCGTAAGGACCTCGACAAGACAATGACCGAAGAGGCCAACCAGATTGTAGACAACCTGGAAGGCCTGGCCGACAAGCGATCCATCGTACTCTATAACGAAGACTGGCACCGTGGAGTCATCGGCATTGTAGCCTCACGCCTCACCGAGCTCTTCTACCGTCCCTCAGTAGTGCTCACCAAGACCAACGATATGGCCACCGGCTCGGCACGTTCAGTGGCCGACTTCGATGTATACAAAGCCATCGAGAGCTGCCGCGACCTGCTCGACAACTTCGGAGGCCACCCCTACGCCGCAGGTCTTTCGCTCAAGATTGAAAACATTGAGGAGTTTACCCGCCGCTTCGAGGAGTATGTTTCAGAGAATATCCAGCCCAACCAAACCGATGCAATCATCTACATCGACGAGGAGCTTTCGTTCCGCGACGTTTCCATGAAGCTCTACAACGATCTCAAACGTTTCGAGCCTTATGGCCCCGACAACCTCAAGCCCATCTTCTGCACCCGTCAGGTATACGACTACGGCACCAGCAAGGTGGTAGGGCACAATCAAGAGCATATCAAGTTGGAACTAGTCGACAACCATTCCAACCGCGTAATTAATGGCATCGCTTTCGGACAGAGTTCACAGGCACGCTACATCAAGTCAAAGCAGGCCTTCGACATCTGCTACACCATAGAGGAGAATAGCCATAAACGAGGCGAGGTACAACTATTTATCGAGAGCATCAAGCCACGCATTGAGGGATGATAGTTTAGGGTTGAGGGTTGAGAGTTAACTCCGAATAGCAAAGTTATCATTGCAGCCAAAGGCTGCTTCCATCATCCCTCAACCATCAACCATAAACCATAACATGGAATACCAGAGGGTTCTACGCGAGTACTTCGGCTACGACTCGTTCCGTAGCATACAGGAAGACATTATCCGCAGCATAGGCAGCGGACGCGACACCCTCGGGCTTATGCCCACAGGAGGCGGCAAGAGCATCACTTTCCAGGTGCCTGCCTTGGCCATGCCAGGCATCTGCATTGTCATCACTCCGCTCATCGCCCTTATGAAGGACCAGGTTGCCAAGCTGCGCGAGCGCGGCATCAAGGCTGTAGCTATCTTCTCAGGCATGAGCCGCGACAATATCGTGGCAGCGCTCGACAACTGCATCCTTGGCGGATACAAGTTCCTCTACATCTCTCCCGAGCGCCTCACCTCCGACATCTTCCTCACCAAGCTGCGCCGTATGCAGGTGAGCTTCATCACCATCGACGAGAGTCACTGCATATCCCAGTGGGGCTACGACTTCCGCCCCTCCTACCTTGCCATTGCCGACATCCGCAAGCAGCTGCCCGATATCCCCATCCTCGCCCTTACGGCTACCGCGACGCCCGAGGTAGTGAAGGACATACAGCACCGCCTGCAGTTCCGCAAGGAGAACGTGTTCCGCATGAGCTTCGAGCGCAAGAACCTCAACTACATCGTGCGCCACACCGAGAACAAGGAGGCCGAGATGCTCCACATCCTCAGCAGCGTGCAGGGTTCGGCCATCGTCTACGTGCGCAACCGCGACAAGACCCTCGAGATAGCCCGCCTATTGAACGACCACGGCATCAGCGCCGCCTTCTACCACGCCGGCATCGACAGCCGCGACAAGGACAAGCGCCAACAGCAGTGGACCGCCGGTACCACCCGCGTCATGGTAGCCACCAATGCCTTCGGCATGGGTATCGACAAGCCCGACGTACGCATGGTCATCCACTACGAGATGCCCGACTCGCCCGAGGCCTACTACCAGGAGGCAGGCCGTGCCGGACGCGATGGACTCACCGCCTATGCCGTACTCCTCTACACCCCCGACGACAAGCGCAAGCTCTCGCGCCGCGTGAGCGACAACTACCCCGACAAGGAATTCATACGCGGTATCTATGAGCGCCTCGGCTACTACTACCAGATGGCAGTGGGCGATGGCGAGGGTTGCCACTACGACTTCGACCTCCACGAATTTTGCCGTGCCTACCACCTGCCCCTTGTGCAAACCGAGAGTGCCCTGCGCCTGCTCACACAGGCAGGCTACATTCACTACGAGGAGGAAGAGGAGCACACCTCACGCCTGCGCTTCACCATCCAGCGCGACGAGCTATACCGCCGCCGCGACGACAGTGACGACACCGACACCCTCATCCGCACCCTTCTGCGCCTCTATAGCGGCGTCTTCAGCGACTACGTGTTCATCGACGAGAAGTTCATCAGCGAGATGAGCGGCATCGACCTCGAGCCCCTCTACGAAGCCCTGCTCGGACTGGGTCGCGCGCGCGTGATACATTATATACCTCGCCGCACCTGTCCCTCGGTCACCTTCACTCGCAAGCGTGTCGATACCGACCGCGTCGTCATCACTCCCGCCATCTACGAAGAGCGCAAGGAGAGCTACGCCCAGCGCATCGAGGCCATGAAGGAATATGCCCTGTCGGAAAACCAATGCCGCAGCCGCATGCTCCTCCGCTACTTTGGTGAGCACACCGCTCCCCTCTGCCAGGTGTGCGACAACTGCCGCAAGCACCGCCACACACCCCTCTCCGAGCTCCACTACCGTGCCTACCGCGAGATGCTCCTCCACCTGCTCTCCGACGGTGTGCCCCACTCCACAGAGGAGCTCCGCACCCTCCCCATCGACGACACCCAACTGAAACCTTTCCTGCAACGCCTCATCGAGGAGGAAGCAATCGTCCTTCAGAATGGGATGGTAAAGAGCCTGGCGTAAACAAGGGAACAAAAAAGATGCAGTAGGATTTAAGCCTTGGGAACTGTACAAAAAGTGTAAATGTTTGTGTAAATCTTTTGGGCTTAGTATCTATGATGCTCAACGAATTAAGCAACAGAAAGTGTAAATTACATTGTCCTGCTG
>CANBEE010000186.1 GCA_947367415.1 uncultured Bacteroidales bacterium | reverse complement strand
ATACGAACGAGAAATACTTGCACAAGGCGAACTAATGTCAACCAACATTATGCATGCATACTTGCTATCACAAGGAATAAAATCGGTTCTACTTCCAGCTCTTGATTATATGCGTATCAACGAAGATGCAGAACCCGATTATAACTATATTAGTTCACACCTATCTCATCTTCTGGCAGTAAATGCCGATGCCGATATATACATTACACAAGGTTTTATTTGTCGTAATATTGATGGCGACATTGATAATCTTCAACGCGGAGGTAGCGACTATTCGGCTTCTTTGATTGGTGCTGCTGTGGCTGCCGATGAAATTCAAATCTGGACGGATATCGATGGTATGCACAACAACGATCCTCGTATCGTAGAGGGCACTACTGCAGTGCGCCACCTCCACTTTGAGGAGGCAGCCGAGTTGGGTTACTTCGGAGCTAAGATCCTCCACCCCACTTGCGTGCAGCCCGCCAAGTTTGCCAACATCCCCGTTAAGCTGCTCAACACCATGGAGCCCCAGGCACCTGGCACCACCATCAACAACGATGCCGACCCAGGCTCCATCAAGGCCGTTGCAGCCAAGGAAAACATCACCGCCATCAAGATAAAGTCGAGCCGAATGCTCCTCGCCCACGGTTTCCTGCGCAAGGTATTCGAAATCTTCGAGAGCTACCAAACCCCTATCGACATGATTTGTACCTCAGAGGTAGGTGTATCCATGAGTATCGACAACACCAAGCACCTTAACGAGATTGTACACGACCTCAAGAAATACGGCACCGTGACCATCGACCCGGGCATGTGCATCATCTGCGTGGTGGGCGACATGGACTGGGAAAACATCGGCTTCGAGGCACGTGCCATGGACGCCATGCGCGACATCCCCGTGCGTATGATCTCGTTCGGTGGCAGCAACTACAACATCTCCTTCCTCATCAAGGAGAGCGACAAGAAACGTGCGCTGCAAGCACTGCAGGACAACTTGTTCAAGTAATTAAAGAAATGATTAAAGGCACCTTCCCCATACAGCGTTTCCAAAACATCGAAACGCCCTTCTACTACTACGACACCCGCGTGTTGCGCGAGACCCTCGACACCATCCGTGAGGAGCTGCGCCGCAATCCCGAGTATGTGATGCACTATGCCATCAAGGCCAATGCCAACCCCAAGATACTGCGCATCATCAGCGCTGCAGGCTTTGGAGCCGACTGCGTGAGCGGTGGCGAGGTGCGTGCAGCCATCGAGGCAGGCTTCCCTGCCAGCAAGGTTGTGTTTGCCGGTGTAGGCAAGAGCGACCGCGAAATCAACCTCGCCCTCGACTACGACATCCACTGCTTCAATGTGGAGTCCGAGGCCGAGCTGCTCATCATCAATGAGCTGGCCGCACTGAAAGGCAAGACCGCACGCATCGCCCTGCGCATTAACCCCAACGTAGGAGCCCACACCCACAGCAACATCACTACCGGACTGGCCGAGAACAAGTTCGGCATCAACCTGGAGCAGATTGAGGGAGTCATCGAGCAGGCCATCGCCCTGCCCCACATCGACTTCGAGGGCATACACTTCCACATCGGCTCGCAGATAATGGACATGATTGACTTTGTGGCCCTATGCAACCGCATCAATGAGCTCACCACACTCTTCGAGCGTCGCCGCTACCCCATCCGCAGCATCAACGTCGGCGGAGGTCTCGGCATCGACTACGGCCATCCCAACCACAAGTACATCCCCGACTTCCACAGCTACTTCGAGGTGTTCCGCAAGCACCTGCCGCTCAAGGCAGGGCAGACACTCCACTTCGAGCTTGGCCGCAGCATCGTAGCCCAGTGCGGAAGCCTTATCTCACGCGTACTCTACATCAAGGAGGGCACCTGCAAGCGCTTTGCCATCATCGACGGCAGCATGACACAGCTCATCCGCCCCGCCCTGTACCAAGCCTACCACCGCATCGAGAACATCTCATCGGACGAGCCCGAGATGACCTACGACGTGGTAGGACCCGTATGCGAGAGTTCCGATGTGTTTGGCAAGTCAGTCGAGCTCAATGCCACCCACCGAGGCGACTTCATAGCCATCCGCTCAGCAGGTGCCTACGGCGAGATTATGGCATCGCAATACAACTGCCACGAACTACCCAAGGGATACCTGAGCGAAGAGCTATAATCGCAGATATGGAGATAACGCAAGCAGAAACAATCATCCTCATAGCCATCGGAGTACTGATGGCTATACAGCTACTCTATACCTTCGTCATATACAACGCACCGCATCGCCGCGTTGTTGACGAGCACAAGGGAAAGCTACCCCTGGCAGAGCAGAAGCCTGGTATCTCGGTGGTGATTGCAGCCGCCGACTGTGAGCAGCTATTGGCAAAGCATCTGCCACTTATACTGGAGCAGGAGTACCCCAACTTTGAGGTGATTGTGGTAGACGACAATTCGCAGGACGACACCAAAGAGCTGCTGCAACACCTCGGCGAACGCTACCCTCACCTCTACACCACCTTCACCTCTGACAGCATCCGCTACATCAGCCACAAGAAGCTGGCCCTGATGCTCGGCATAAAAGCAGCCAAGAAGGAATGGGTGGTATTCACCGAGCCCGACTGCTACCCCACAAGCCGCCAATGGCTTGCCAGCCTCGCACGCCACTTCTCCGACTCCACAGATGTGGTACTTGGCTACTGCAACTACGAACGTCGCCGCGGCTTCGCAAACCGCTGCTATATGTTCGACACGCTGCAGCAGCAACTGCGCCTGCTCGGCCTCACCCTCCGTGGAGGCGGCTACATGGGCATGGGGCGCAACATGGCCTATCGGAAGGAGATATTCTTTGCCAATAAGGGATACAGCCGTCACCTCGACCTTGAGCGTGGCGAGGACGACCTCTTCATCAACGAGCATGTGCCCTCGCAGCGCATCACTGCCGATGTGAGCGCCCAGTCTGTAGTACGCTGTACCTCTGCCAATGGGTATACATGGAAGCGAGACAAGCTGAGCCGTCTCTTCATCGGCCGCAAGATGCGCGGCATGCAACGCCAACTCCTTGGAGCCGACACACTGAACCGTACGCTACTATATGCAGGAGCTACAGCAAGCATCATCGTCAGCCTGCTAATGCATTGGTGGATTACGCTGGGCACCACAGCTGGCCTCTGGCTCATCAGCATAGGCTGCCGCCTCTACGTATATCACCGTACCGCACGCGACCTTGGTGAACGCCGCTACCTGTTGTCGTTCCCACTCTTTGAGATACTGCAGCCCTGCTGGGAGCTCTACTTCCGCATCTGCCTGCTGCTATCTTCCAAGCAAGCGCATCTGAGAACAAAGATCTAAGAATCCGTTCTTAATTGTTCAAGGCTGAGCAGAGAGGTTTCAAAACAGAAGAGACACCTGCAAGCCCAGTAAGGAGGCCAATGCCAAGACGAAGCCACGCGACCACTTCTTGATAAAGAACAGGGCGAGAAACAGAATCAGCATATAGGTAAACAGCACACTGCAGGCATTATAATGCGCCACATGCACTACAGCATGAGGCCATTGGGCTATACTCGCCAAGATACCATTCATCCACTGAGTGAGTATCTGCAGCAGAGCACCTAAGCCATTGGCCCATGGAATGCCTGTCAGCACCAATCCCCACCAAACAACAGTGAGCCACACGACACCGTTTACACAGACAATGACAAATAGATTGGTCAGAAGGAAATATGTGGGGAACGTGCCAAAATGATAAAGCGCCAAGGGAAAGGTACCAAGCTGCGCCGCTATCGACATGCATACAATGCTTATGGGATAAGCCAGCAACGGATGGACAGCACAGCGCTGAAAGAGCGCCTCCAAATGTGGCTCAAGCCAAAGAATAGCAGCCATAGCCATAAACGAAAGTTGGAAGCCCACGTCGAAGATGTAGAGGGGGCGCACGAGCAGCATCACCATAGCAGCAAGTGACAACACGCTGATAGGCGAACTCTCCTTGCTTATCCAGCGGGCTACTCTACTGAGCGTACACATGAACACAGCACGCACCACAGAGGCCGACATACCCACCATCAGCGCAAACAGCCACAAGACTCCCAAAACGAGGAGCTCAAAGAGCCAGCGCACCCTGCGCCAGCGCTTACCTCTACCCAAGAATACAAACGCAAGCATACCATAGATGATGCTGACATGCAAGCCCGACAACGCCAACACATGAGCAGCACCGGCATCGGTATAAGCCTCCCTCGTGTCTTCACTGAGCAGATGCTTATCGCCCAAGGTCAATGCCAGCAACACACCTAATGCATCATCACTGAAGGTCGGGGCCATATACTCAGTGCGCAAGCGATGCCGCAGGCGCAGCAGGCGTTCACGCAGAGTAAGCTCGTCGCCCTCTACCCTCGCCCATTTCTCCTTAGGCAAGTACACCGTACCCGAAGCCCCCTGCATCGTCAAATAGCGTGCATAGTCAAACTCCAAGTCGTCAGAGAAATTGCGTGGAGGCCGCATCCTACCGCTAAAGCACAGCACATCGCCAGGGAGCAAGGATTCGGCCTCAGATACGGGTTCCATATAGACAAATGCTTTGCGCCGAACAGCATGCCACCCTGCAGAATCGGCCACGGCATTCACCTCCACCAGGCATTGCGTGCTCCGCGCTCTTCGCTTGGGAGAATCTACCACACGCGCCTCATATACACACTCGCCAACAGGCCATGTATAAGTGATATTGTCGCGCGAAAGTGAATAGGTAACCGCCCCTAACGACAGAAACATTCCCGTGACCACGCCCCCATAAACAGCCCGCCAAGCACCACGACGCGAAGCCAGCAAGCACAGCATACACAGCAAAGCGGCCAAGCAGGCCACAGCTGCTATTTCAAAAAGGTTGGCTACATGAGCATATAGGGCATCACCAACCAGTATGCCGCATATATAAGGAACAAGAAGCCGCAGCAAAGGATATCGTTGTACAGAATCGCTTATTGCCACGGCTATTACTAAGAAAAAGAAGAGGACAGGCTATAGGCTCTTCAACTGATGTATCATAGCCACTTGGTCGGCAGCATTGAACACTGTGCTACCTGCCACCAGTACATCAGCTCCAGCATCCACCAATCTGCGGCCAGTCTCCATATTCACTCCACCATCGACCTCAATCAGAGCGTGCGAGCCAGTCTCATCAATCAGTCGGCGCAGCTCGCGCACCTTGTCTATTGAATGCTCTATGAATTTTTGTCCGCCAAATCCTGGGTTCACCGTCATCAGCAACACCATATCCACATCGCGTATCACATCCACCAGCAGGCTCACCGGAGTAGAGGGATTAAGTGTCACACCAGCCTTCATCCCAGCCTCATGAATCTCATAAATCACACGATTCAGATGCGTGCAAGCCTCGTAATGCACATTCATCATCATGGCTCCCAGCGCCTTCACTTCACGGATAAACTTCTCGGGCTGCACTATCATCAGATGCACATCAAGAGGTTTCTTACACAGGCGCGCCACATGCTCCAATACAGGAAAGCCGAATGATATATTAGGTACAAACACACCATCCATCACATCCAAGTGCAGCCAATCGGCTTCACTACGGTTAATCATATCAATATCACGTGCCAAGTTTGAG
>CANBEE010000185.1 GCA_947367415.1 uncultured Bacteroidales bacterium | reverse complement strand
CCTCTAATCCCTCCTCTATGAGAATTAAAATTTCACGCGAATCTCGCGAAAAACGCGAAAGCCAGGTCCTATGAATTTATCTCACACAGATCTCACAAATCTCACGAAGCACGCATCGTTTCACTCGCGTGTACCATCCGGTGCGCAAACACTCGGCGAGGCCGACAAGCGCGGGCGAAGCGACGCGCCATCTGTGAGATTGCCTTTGGCCCCTTCGGGCGGCGAACACGTTTCGTGAGATCTGTGTGAGACCAAAATCAGCGATGAAAGAATATTTCGTGAGATCTGTGAGATTTGTGTGAGTAAAAACAAAACCACCAATATGAGAAAACCCAGAAACATACAACCAATAAATCGCGAGGACAAAGCAAAAAACTCGCGTAACCGCGGATGCGTGATAAAATATCCATGGATACGTGATGAAATATCCATGAATATTTAATGAAATATCCGCGGATACGCAAAGAATTCGACAAACCGAACAGAGAAAACAGAAGGTAGCAACAACAATTTTCAAGCCTATGAAAAAGTTTTTTCAAGCCTGTGACAAAAAATTTTCACGCCTGTGATAATTCTTGACAAAAGAGACGAAACAAAAATATGTACAAAGCAAAACAATAAAAACACTATACTATTATGAAAGAGTTCTTTAAGAATCTCGGACGCTACAAAGTGTCGTCCACGCTCAACATCCTGGGCCTCGGCATCGCCTTTGCGGCAGCTTATGCCATCTTGGTACAGGTCAATTACGACCTCAGTTACAACCGCTCACTCAAGGATGCAGAGAGGGTGTTCCGATTTGAGTCATCAGCCTTATCGAAAGTGTATGATGGCAAGATGTTTGCGGGTATCAATGATGCGATGGGCCAAAGCTTTGGCGAAGATACCACGATGGTGGAATCGTTCGGACGAATGCATTATAGTCAGTCGCCCCTCAAGATAAAACTGAGTGATGGTGAAGATGGACTGGTGGAAATCAAGGAGAGTTGGGGCACGCCAGGAGCTCCGGAGACCATGGGATTTAGACTCGTGAGCGGTAGCTTCGACCGACTGAGTACGCCCAACAGCATCTTGCTCAGCGAAAAATTTGCCAAAGCACATAATATAGAACTTGACGGTGTGATACAAGATGCGAATAACCGTTCGCTCACGGTGGTCGGTATTTTTGAGGATTTTCCCCGAAGCTGCGATTTGTATGGGTTGCAGATGTTTATGGCTGCTCCTCTCAGGACATGGGACGGCAATTGGCAATTTACCTACTTCTATAAACTGAAGGAGGCCTGGATGAAGGATGCCTTCCTTGAAAGCCTCTATCCCAAGTTCAAGAGCATCTATGGGGAAAAGTATGAATCGATGTCGCTTGAGGAGTTCCGCTCCAACCCATTGTGTCAGTTGCAGCTGACAGCGCTCAAGGACATTCATTTCTCTGAAACGGTGTCAGAAACAAAGACTGCAGATGCTACTACCACCTATACGTTGCTGGCCATAGGTGTTGTCATCATCATCATTGCCTTTGTGAATTTCATCAACTTCTTCATGGCGATGATTCCGCGTCGTATACGGAGAGTGAATACCGAGAAGATTTTTGGCTGCACCATACGTCGCTTGCGCCTCGGATTTGTGGGTGAAGCTATCGGGATGGTTGTGCTCGGCCTATTGCTTGCTTTCCTGATCATTTTCTATATTGCACCCGAGGTCAGCGCCAACCAGTTTATCTCCACTTCTATCGCCTTGGAAGATAATTGGGACATGATGCTTGTGATGCTTGGTGCCGGGGTTGTGCTTGCTGTTGTTGCCAGCGTCTATCCGGCCTACTATATAACCTCAATACCTCCATCATTCGCCATCAAAGGGTCGTTTGGCAATACGGTTGTGGGCCGTCGTCTGCGCTTTACGTTGCTGGGCTTGCAGTACTTGATTGCCATCACACTGATTACCTGCACCCTATTCATCAAGCAGCAACACTCCTATATGATGAGTTACGATATCGGGGTCGATAAGCGGCACTTGCTTGCTGTAGAGCTGGGACCTAAGGCAGCTGCGCTGACCACTAAGGCCAACCGTCCGGCTCTCATGTCGCTGCTCAACGAGAGCCCGATGATCAAGGATGTTGCATTCTCGTACCAAAACATTGTATCGGACGGATGGCGCACCAGCAATGACTACGAAGTTATAGGCGAAGATCGCAAGATTAGGATGGACCTTCAGGAGGTGACGCCCAATTTCCTTGAAGTGATGGGGATTGGCATTACCGAGGGACGTAACTTCGAGTCGCACGACATACAAAATCCCCAGGGTGCAGTCATATATCCAGAGTTTGCAAAACGGAAGTACAATCTCACGATGGGTACTCGTGTGAATTATGATTGGAGGACTGAAGGAGATACTCGATTGGTCGGCTTCTGCGAAGATGTAAAAATGCAGCCTCTGCAAAAGGCGACACGACCTACGGCATTCTATGTGTCAGGAAGAGACCCGCGTTTCTTTACAGCTTACATTCGCACGACCGAAAATGTCGATTTGGATGTCTTGAAGGCACACATAGAGAGTTCGTTCGCGAAACTCGACCCTCAGGTAAATCCCGAACAGCTTAAAATACAGTCTATCGACGAGCAGCTGAGCCGCGAGTACGAGCAAGAGCAGGAGCTCACGCGCCTCATCAGCGTATTCTCCATCGTTGCCATCCTCATCGCCCTGATGGGAGTCTTCGGCCTCGTATTCTTCGAGACCCAGTATCGCCGCCGCGAGATTGCCCTGCGCCGTGTACACGGAGCGCAGATAAGCGAGATACTGCGCATGTTTGTGCTGCAATATGCCCGTATGGTGGGCGTGGCCTTCCTCTTTGCCGTGCCCGTGAGCTATCTGATTATGTCGCACTGGCTCGAAGGGTATGCCTACCACATCCCGCTCTACTGGTGGGTATTCGCCCTTGCCCTCCTCATCGTGCTCATCGTCACCAGTGCTATCGTGTTGGCCCGCTCGTGGAAGGCGGCGAGGGAGAATCCCGTGAATGCGTTGTATAAAGAATAAAGAGTGGAAAATTAAATAATTCTATTTTGTTCTCCTCTCGGTTTGCAGTACCTTAATCTTTGCAGGCAAAGAAGAAATTAGGCTGCGGCTCGGAAAATTGCAAGTAAACTTGCATTTTCGCTCGCCTTGCACTAATTTTGTCACCGATAATCTAATGACTTGGAGAATTACAATATGAGAAACAACACAAGCAACAGGAATCTGCCCGCACTGGGAACACTGGCTCTCGCCAGCCTCACCGCCTGTGCCGGAGCCGACAAGAAGGCCGAGGCCACCGCACCCGAGAAGCCGATGAACATCCTCTTCATCATGTGCGACGACCACTCGTACCAGACCATCAGTGCCTACGACCAGCGCTACATAGAGACTCCCAACATTGACCGCATTGCCAATGAGGGTGTACGCTTCACCAACAGCTTCGTAGCCAACTCCATCAGTGGTCCGAGCCGCGCTTGTATGCTCACCGGCAAGCATAGTCATGCCAATGGCTTCACCAACAACAGCACCCGATTCGACGGCTCGCAGGTCACCTTCCCCAAGCTGCTGCAGCAAGCCGGGTACCAGACAGCCGTAGTGGGCAAATGGCACTTGGCATCGAACCCCACGGGCTTCGACTACTGGGATATCCTCATCGGACAAGGAGAATACTACGACCCCTACTTCATTCGCAACGGCGAGCGCATCCAGCGTGAGGGTTATGCCACCAATATCACGACCGACGTAGCCATCAACTGGCTCGACAGCCTGCGCGACCAAACCAAGCCCTTCTGCCTGCTGCTGCACCACAAGGCGCCGCACCGCACCTGGATGCCCGACACCTGTGACCTCGACCTCTTCAGCAACAGCAACTTCCCCGTGCCCGAAACCTTCTACGACAACTACGAAGGCCGCACCGCTGCCCAACAGCAACAGATGAGCATCGCCAAGGACATGAGCATCGTATATGACCTCAAGATGGCCGACCGCGAGAACGAGCTCCACAGCGCCTACGAAGGCTGGGGACGCGACATGTATCGCAACCGTATGCGCCCCGAAGTGCAGGCTGCTTGGGACCGCCACTACGACCCCGTCATTGCCGACTTCAAGACACGCAACCTCACGGGCAACGAACTGGCCGAATGGAAGTTCCAGCAATACATGCGCGACTACCTGCGCGTCATCACCTCCATTGATCGCAACGTGGGCATCGTGCTCGACTACCTCGAGAAGGAGGGATTGCTTGAGAACACGATGATTGTATACACCTCTGACCAGGGCTTCTATATGGGCGAACACGGATGGTTCGACAAGCGCTTCATGTATGAAGAGTCGTTCCGCACACCGTTGCTCGTGCGTATGCCAGGAGGCAAGAAGGGCGATGTGGCCCAGCTCGTGCAGAACATCGACTACGGCCCCACCTTCCTCGACCTTGCCGGTGTAGAGGTGCCCGAGGAGATGCACGGCGATTCGTTCCTACCGCTGCTCGAAGGCAAGCGCACCGACTGGCGCGACGCCCTCTACTACCACTTCTACGAGTACCCCGCCGAGCATGCCGTGAAGCGCCACTACGGTATACGCGACGAGCGCTACAAGCTCATCCACTTCTACAACGACATCGACACATGGGAACTCTACGACCTGAAGAACGACCCCAACGAGCTCAACAACCTCTACGGGCAGCCCGGCACCGAGCGCATCACCAAGCGCATGATGAAGAAGCTCACCGCCCTACAAGAGCAGTACGATGATCCCATACGTCATGCTGAGGCTGTAGAATAGAGCGAACAAACAGTTTCTCCCATATAAGAGAAGCCCCATAATTCCTGTAGACGCAGCAATTATGGGGCATATCTTAACAACACTCTATATTGTATGTTATCGTCACAACCTATCCATCGCAACTTACAATAACATCAAAACAGACAAAACAAAAAAAATATCCGCCCGAGGATCTCAGGCAGATATTTCTATTGCAATTTAATAAATTAGTTTGCAGTATTGGTTTCTTCTGCAGGAACTGCAGGTGTAGCAGGAGCTTCGAAGCCTGGCAATGTCTCAGGATTGTTAACATTGTCGTTGATTGCATTCTCCATCAGCACGCTGTCATGACCCAACTCTACGCGAGAGGGCAATGTATAAGCTGCTACAACACTAAGTACGGCAATACAGATAGCCAATACCCAAGTGGTTTTCTCCAAGAAATCGGTTGTCTTGCGGACACCCATGATTTGGTTTGATGAGGCGAAGGATGAAGCCAAGCCACCACCCTTAGAGTTTTGAATCAAAACAATGCCACACATCAATACCGACACGATGACAATAAGTACGATAATCAGTAAATACATAGTCTATTTTGAGTTGTTATTAATTATCAATTTTTCCAAAAATCTGATTTGGTCTGCAAAGTAAATATTTTTTTCTGGATATTTCAAATATAAACTGCGAATAATTTCAAGAGCACGCGAATATTTGTGTTGTTTGATGTAAATCTTAGCCAAAGTTTCGGTGAAATAGCTTTCATCGAGCGATTCTTCGTTCATCTCGTCAAGCGACGCTTCGGAATGTACATCGGCAGACTCAGCCACGTTCTCAAGAGAGTTGCCCGAGGGAGTAGCAGTAGCATCTGGTACA
>CANBEE010000184.1 GCA_947367415.1 uncultured Bacteroidales bacterium | reverse complement strand
TTTTGAAACAGGTGACCGCGAAAGCCAACGAATGGCTCTCTCCGGCATACGACGCAGCTACACAGGCTGAAGTGAAGGCTATGCTCGAGAAGGACGACAAGACAGAGCTTGTAGACTCTTTCTATCAGGACCTCGAGTTCGGTACAGGCGGTCTGCGCGGTATCATGGGCGTAGGTAGCAACCGCATGAACATCTACACTGTGGGTGCTGCTACTCAGGGACTTGCCAACTACCTCAACAAGAACTTTGCCGGTATGGAGCAGATCTCCGTTGTTGTAGGTCACGATTGCCGCAACAATAGTCGCCTCTTTGCTGAGACTGTTGCCGATATCTTCTCGGCCAACGGCATCAAGGTATACCTCTTTGAGGACCTTCGTCCTACCCCCGAAATATCATTCGCCATCCGCCACCTCGGCTGCCAGAGCGGTGTCAACATCACTGCCAGCCACAACCCCCGTGAGTATAACGGCTACAAGGCCTACTGGGACGATGGCGCACAGGTACTCGCTCCCCACGACAAGGGCATCATCGACGAGGTGAACAAGGTGAAGGCTACCGACATCAAGTTCCAGGGCAACAAAGACCTTATCCAAATCATCGGTGAGGATGTTGACAAGGTATTCCTTGATGCTGTACACACCGTGATGATCGACCCTGAGGTAGTGAAACGTCATGCCGACCTCAAGATCGTGTATACTCCCATCCATGGCTGTGGCCGCGTGCTCATCCCCTCTGCCTTGGCCGATTGGGGCTTCACCAACGTAAACTGTGTAGCCGAGCAGATGATTAAGGATGGTAACTTCCCCACCGTCATCTCTCCCAACCCCGAGAATCCCGAAGCGCTCACCATGGCACTCAACCTCGCCAAGCAGCTCGATGCCGACCTCGTGATGGCTTCTGATCCCGATGCCGACCGTGTAGGTATTGCTTGCAAGGATGATAAGGGGGAGTGGGTACTCATCAATGGTAACCAGACCTGCATGATGTATCTCTACTACATCATTACCCAATACACCAAGCTGGGCAAGATGACCGGCAACGAGTTTGTGGTGAAGACCATCGTGACTACCGAGGTCATCAAGGAGATTGCCGAGAAGAACAACCTCGAGATGCTCGACTGCTACACCGGCTTCAAGTGGATTGCCCGCGAGATTCGTCTGCGCGAAGGCAAGAAGACCTACATCGGTGGTGGTGAAGAGAGCTACGGCTTCCTCGCTGAAGACTTCTGCCGCGACAAGGATGCCGTGTCAGCTTGCTGTCTTATTGCTGAGGTGGCCGCATGGGCCAAGGATAACGGCAAGACCCTCTACGAACTTCTCATGGATATCTACGTAGAGTACGGATTCTCTAAGGAGGTAGCTGTAAGCGTGGTAAAGCCCGGTAAGAGCGGTGCCGACGAAATCAAGCAGATGATGGAGAACTTCCGCGCCAATCCTCCCCGTGAGATGGCTGGTATCCCCATCGTATGCAGCAAGGACTACAAGACCCTCGAGGCCCGCGATGCTGAAGGCAATGTGACCAAGCTTGAGATGCCTGAGACATCCAACGTGCTGCAATACTTCACCGCCGAAGGCGATAAGGTGTCAGTGCGTCCTTCAGGTACAGAACCCAAGATTAAGTTCTATATGGAGGCCAAGGGCACCATGGCCAGCCGTGCCGACTATGCCGATGCCGATGCCAAGGCAGCAGCCAAGATTGAGGCAATGAAGAAATCGTTGGGTATTTGATTGAACGTATATATATAAATAAAGGAGGGCATACGCTGATGTATGTCCTCCTTCTTTTTTTCTTTTTTAAATCTGAACTTAATGTTAGTTCACGATGACAGTTTTGAAATATTCGTTAAAGAGTCTCTCGGCACGTTGCAATTGCTCTTGAGTGTTCTCTTTTACATCTTCGAGCTCGTATTTCCATCCCATGGCTTCCCATTTGTGCACTCCAAAGCGGTGGTAGGGTAGTATCTCTACACGTTCTATCTGCTTGTAGTGGCCGAGGGATTCACCGAGGGCACGTATGTCTTCTTCCATATCGCTATATCCGGGCACGAGTACGTAACGTAGCCAGAAGGGATGATTATGCTCTTCGAGCCATGCGGCAGTACGAAGTGTCTGCTCGTTGCTGCGGCCCGTGAGCTGGCGATGACGCTCGGGGTTGAACTGCTTGATGTCGAGGAGTACGAGGTCTATCTCGCCCATGAGTTCCTCGACGTGCTTGTTCCACACGCCACCATTAGTATCGATACATGTGTGTATGCCGTGGCTCTTAAGGTCACGAACGAGGGGCACTAAGGCTTCGGCCTGTACGGTGGGCTCACCACCCGAGAAGGTGACGCCACCACGCTTTCCGAAAAAGGGGATTTGACTCACGGCCATATCGACAATCTCTTCGGAACGGGTAGCCTTGCCGCCTTTCAGGTCAATGGTGTCGGGGTTGGCACAGTATAGGCAACGGAAGGGACAGCCTTGAAGGAAAACGACGAGCCGGAGACCCGGCCCGTCGAATGTCCCCATACTTTCGTAGGAGTGTACGTTTATCATCATTAATTACATTCTCTCGTGGAACGAACGGCTGATAACCTCCAGCTGATGCTCGCGGCTCAGCTTGATGAAATTAACGGCATAGCCCGATACGCGAATGGTGAGCTGCGGATACTTCTCGGGATGCTCCATAGCGTCCATGAGCATCTCGCGATTGAGCACGTTCACGTTGAGGTGGTGTGCACCCTTAGTGAAGTAAGCATCCATCATGGTCACGAGGTTCTCGATGCGCTCCTCAGCGGTAGGACCGAGTGACTTCGGAATGATAGAGAAGGTGTTAGAGATACCGTCCTGTGAGTCGCGGTAGCGGAGCTTAGCTACAGAAGCGAGTGATGCAACAGCACCGTTCTTGTCGCGTCCGTGCATGGGGTTAGCACCGGGAGCGAAGGCGATACCCTTGGCACGACCGTCAGGTGTAGCACCTGTCTTCTTACCGTACATCACGTTAGAGGTGATGGTGAGGAGTGAGAGGGTAGGACGTGCGTTCTTGTATACGGGGAGCTTCTTCAACTCTTCAGAGAAGTAGTATACGAGGTCTACACCAAGCTGGTCTACACGGTCGTCGTTGTTACCGAAGCAGGGGAACTCGCCCTGGATGTCGAATGACTCGGTCAAACCAATCTCGTTGCGCTTGGCGGTTACCTTGGCGTAGCGGATAGCTGAGAGTGAGTCGAGCACGATAGAGAGACCTGCAGCACCGTAAGCCAAGTTGATACGGGGGTTGGTGTCGATGAATGCCATCTGAGCCTTCTCGTAGTAGTACTTGTCGTGCATGTAGTGGATGATGTTCATCGCCTCGTTGTATACGCGAGCAATCTCGGTGAGCACCTTCTTGTAGTTGGCCATTACCTCCTCGAACTTGAGCTCGTCGCTGGTGAGTACGGGGATACCCTTTACCATTACGGTACCGGTGTTCTCACAACGTCCACCGTTGATAGCGAGCAAGAGAGCCTTGGCGAGGTTAGCACGTGCACCGAAGAACTGGATCTGCTTACCGATAGCCTGGTATGATACACAGCAAGCGATACCGTAGTCGTCGCAGTTACGTACCTCACGCATGAGGTTATCGTTCTCGTACTGGATAGAAGAGGTGTCAACAGATACCTTGGCGCAGAACTCCTTGAAGCCCTCGGGGAGCTGCGGGCTCCAGAGGATGGTCAAGTTGGGCTCGGGGCTGGGGCCGAGGTTGTACAATGTCTGGAGGAAACGGAATGAGGTCTTGGTTACCTTGGTGCGACCGTCGTTGAAACGGCCACCGATTGCCTCTGTTACCCATGTGGGGTCACCGGCGAAGATGTCGTTGTATGACTGGGGACGGAGGTGGCGGACCATACGGAGCTTGATTACGAACTGGTCGATGAGCTCCTGTGCGAATACCTCATTGATCTTGCCGTGAGCCAAATCGTACTCGATGAAGATGTCGAGGAATGAAGATACGTTACCGAGTGACATAGCAGCACCGTCCTGCTCCTTAACTGCAGCGAGGTAGGCCATGTATACCCACTGTACAGCCTCCTGAGCTGATGTTGCGGGACGGCTGAGGTCGAGACCGTAGTACTCACCCATTACCTTGATCTCCTTGAGGGCCTTGATCTGCTCGGTTACCTCCTCGCGAAGACGGATGTTGGCGTCGGTCATAGGACCTGTGATATTGCGCTTATCCTCCTCCTTAGCCTCGATCAAGCGGTCGATACCATAGAGGGCGAGACGGCGATAGTCACCGATGATACGGCCACGAGCGTAGTTGTCGGGCAAACCGGTGATGAAGCCGAGTGAACGGAACGAACGAATCTCGTCAGTATATGCATCGAACACACCGTCGTTGTGTGTCTTGCGGTAGTGAGTGAAGATATCCTTTACCTTCTCGTCTACCTCGAGGCCATTCTCGTGGCAGGCCTTAGCTACCACGTTGATACCACCGAAGGGCTTGATTGAGCGCTTCAGGAGTTCGTCCGTCTGGAGACCTACGATGAGCTCATTCTCCTTGTCGATGTAACCGGCCTTGTGTGAGGTGATGGTCGATACGGTTATATTGTCGAGAGCACGTACGCCACCATTGTTGCGCTCCTCCTCGAGAGCCTTCAAGCAGAGGTTCCAAAGGTTAGTTGTGCGCACTGTGGGGCCTTGCAAGAATGAGGCGTCACCAGTGTAAGGAGCAATGTTTGCACTTACGAAATCAGCTACGTTGATTTCCTTGTTCCAAAGTCCGTTGATAAAGTTTTGTTCCATTCTGATAGATTTTATATGGTTTTTCTTTGTTCTATTCTCTTGTTCCCATTTCGACTGCAAATGTACGATATTTTTTTGGCAATCCCCGTTAATATAAATGTGTATTTATGCTTTTCAGACACTTTTTAGCATCTATCAGCGTATAGATAGAAACTATCGCGGGGTTTGCTTTGTCGAGGTTGCATCGGTGAACTTTTTTAATGTATTTGCATAAAATGGCAAAAAAAGATGGTCATAAATTTGCTAATACGAAAATTAGTCGTACCTTTGCACTCGCAAACCACAAGGGTACCTTGGCCGAGTGGCTAGGCAACGGTCTGCAAAACCGTGTACGGCGGTTCGAATCCGCCAGGTACCTCAAAAGAAGAGCCGCTCAGTTGAGTGGCTCTTCTTAGTTTAAAGAACGCTCGCTATGCGAGCTACAGTTTAGAGTTTAAAGGTAAGCCAGTGAAAGAGATAGAAGAAATAACGAGTCAGGAGTATAAATACGGTTTCACAACGGATGTGGAGACCGATATTATCCCTGTGGGTCTAAATGAGGATGTGGTTCGACTGATTTCAGCGAAGAAGGGCGAGCCCGAATGGCTATTGGAGTTTCGACTGAAGGCCTACCGCAAATGGCTGACGATGCCTCATCCCAATTGGGCACATCTCACGATACCAGAGATAGATTTTCAGGCACTCTCATACTACGCCGCGCCCAAGACACATACGGGTGATGAGAAGAAGGAGATTGATCCTGAGCTGATGAAGACCTTTGACAAGTTGGGTATTCCTCTGGAGGAGCGCGCAGCCCTGGCAGGCAATATGGCGGTGGATGCGGTGATGGACTCCGTATCGGTGAAGACCACCTTCCGCGAGACATTGGCGGAGAA
>CANBEE010000183.1 GCA_947367415.1 uncultured Bacteroidales bacterium | reverse complement strand
GTATTATGTTTAATTATATCATGTGATAAGAATATTATAAATGTGAGAAAACAATGTTCACCTACTACTAAGTTAGGTGAATTCAGAAGAATAAGATAATAGACATTTGCAATATAATGGAAAACAATAAAAAATGACGATACAATAATGGAAACTTCTAAAGTGTATTTTACAGACTTTCGAACGAAAGCAAATGGTGACAGTCTTCCTACGAAGCTGAAGAAGTTGATCAAACATGCAGGAATTGCAGAACTTGAGCTGGATGGTAAATTTGTAGCTATCAAGATGCATTTTGGAGAGCTTGGAAATCTATCATATTTACGACCAAATTATGCAAGAGCTGTAGTTGACGTAGTCAAGGAATTAGGCGGCAAACCATTCCTAACAGATTGTAATACACTGTATCCAGGTAGTAGAAAGAATGCGCTTGAACACTTATATTGTGCTTGGGAGAATGGATTCACACCATTAACAGTGGGCTGTCCGATTCTTATTGCTGATGGTCTCAAAGGTACAGACGAGGTAGAAGTTCCTGTCGTTGATGGCGAGTATATTGAGAATGCTAAGATTGGACGTGCTGTGATGGATGCAGACGTATTTATCAGCCTAAACCACTTTAAAGGTCACGAAATGACAGGCTTTGGTGGAGCCATAAAGAATATCGGTATGGGATGTGGCTCACGAGCTGGCAAATGCGAGCAACATATTAGTGGCAAGACAGAGGTAGACGCCGAACTGTGCCGTGGATGTAAACGATGTTTGCAACAATGTGCAAATAATGCACTCGTATTTGATGAAAATACCAAGAAGATGAATGTAGATGTAGACCATTGTGTAGGTTGTGGACGTTGTATCGCTGCTTGTAATTTTGATGCTATAGCATCTTCTGATTATCATGCGCCACAACTGCTCAATCGCAAAATGGCAGAGTATGCTAAGGCGGTTATAGATGGACGTCCACATTTTCATATATCACTTGTGCAAGACATATCCCCCAATTGTGACTGCCATGCTGAGAACGATGCCCCTATCCTACCCAACATTGGCATGTTTGCTTCCAAGGATCCTTTAGCACTCGATCAAGCTTGTGTAGACGCATGTCTTGCTGCTACTCCATTGCCTGGAAGCCAGCTATATGATCATATGCATAGTCCTGATTTTTGCGACCATCATGATCACTTCACCAACTCTACTCCTGAGTCGGAATGGCGCTCCTGCCTTGAGCATGCGGCCAAAATTGGAATTGGTACTCGCGAATATAGCTTATGTACTTTATAAAAGATGTAATATGCTGTATTTAATGGCTTAACCATAGTTGTATAGATGAGTAATCGGAAGATTATCCATATAGATATGGATGCATTCTATGCTTCGGTAGAACAGCGCAACAATCCTGAACTACGTGGACGCCCTATAGCTGTAGGACATGCAGGTGAGCGAGGCGTAGTATCGGCAGCCAGCTACGAAGCCAGGAAATATGGGGTACGTTCGGCCATGGCCTCGCTCAAGGCCATGCGATTATGTCCTGATCTGGTATTCGTGCCGGGAAGAATGGAGGTCTACAAAGAGGTATCCGACACGATACACAGTATCTTCCGTGAATATACAGACATAATAGAACCATTAGCTCTTGACGAGGCCTTCCTTGATGTTACAGACAACAAGCGCAACATACCTCTGGCCATAGATATTGCCCGTGAGATTAAAGTACGTATACGTGAGGAGGTTGGTCTAATTGCCTCTGCTGGAGTATCGTACAATAAGTTTCTAGCTAAGATAGCTTCGGACTATCGTAAACCCAATGGACTCTGTACCATTCATCCCGATAAGGCTCTCAACTTCATTGCTCGCTTACCCATTGAGAGCTTTTGGGGTGTAGGTAAAGTGACTGCTCGTAGGATGCATGCATTGGGTATACACACTGGGCATGACTTACGTCAATGGTCGCTTGACGGGCTTATTCGTGAGTTCGGAAAAATCGGGCAACTATATTATGATTTTTCGCGTGGTATTGACTTGCGGCCTGTAGAAGCTGTGAGGATGCGTAAGTCAATAGGTTGTGAACGTACACTTGATCACGACATAAGTACTCGTGCTGCTGTCATCGTTGAGCTATATCACACAGCCGAAGAGCTTATCCGCCGCTTGTCTGCCAAGGACTTTTGTGGAAATACATTGACGTTAAAGATAAAGTTCTCCGACTTTTCACAAATTACCCGAAGCATCACACTGGAAGAGGATTTATTGACAATGAAGGTAATACTTCCTCTGGCCAAACGCCTACTTGCCGAGGTACACTACGAAGACCATCCCATACGTCTCATCGGACTATCCGTGTCAAACCCTCATGACGAAGAGGCTGATGGTATCACTCAGCGTACATGGGAACAATTATCGTTTGAGTTTGAATAGATTTCTTTTCCATTCGATTAATTAACTAAGCAGAAAACTCTATTTCAGCTGTAATATTCACAATTATTTTGTACCTTTACAGCCACAATTTATAATATGTCAATATTAAGGTAAAGAATTCTTTATTAACTGTAAACCACAAAATAATGATTATGGATAAACATCTTTCTCTCAACCCTAATAAGCTTGTAGCTTATTTACATAAGCCTTGTAACGAATTTACCAAGGCTGATATTATAGGATACATACGCGACAATGGCATACGCATGGTAAACTTCATGTACCCTGCTGGTGATGGAAGACTCAAGACCCTCAACTTTGTTATAAACAGCGAAGCTTACCTTGATGCCATCCTCACATGCGGTGAACGTGTTGATGGCAGTAGTCTCTTTCCCTTTATTGAGGCAGGAAGCAGTGACCTCTATGTGTTGCCACGTTTCAGTACTGCTTTTGTAGATCCTTTTGCAGAAATCCCGACCTTATCAATGTTGTGCTCATACTTCAACAAAGATGGAGAACTACTTGAAAGTTCACCCGAAAACACGCTGCGTAAAGCTTGTCGTGCATTTCATGAGGTGACAGGAATGGAATTCCAGGCAATGGGAGAGCTTGAGTATTACGTTATAGCACCGGATTCAGGTATGTTTGCTGCTACTGACCAAAAGGGTTATCATGAG
The DNA here is from genome assembly GCA_947367415.1 of uncultured Bacteroidales bacterium. GTDB lineage: Bacteria > Bacteroidota > Bacteroidia > Bacteroidales > Bacteroidaceae > UBA1189. The sequence continues at coordinate 2,576 of CANBEE010000183.1, read as the reverse complement.
TCGGCTCCCTATGCAAAGTTCAACGAATTCCGCACCCAGTGTATGGCTTACATAGCTCAAGCAGGTGGACAGATTAAATATGGGCACTCTGAAGTTGGTAACTTCACCATTGACGGACGTGTGTATGAACAAAACGAGATAGAATTCCTCCCCGTTCCTGCAGAAGAAGCTGCCGATCAACTTATGATAGCTAAATGGATTATACGCAACTTGGCTTATCGTCATGGCTATGATATTACCTTCGCACCGAAGATTACTGCTGGGAAGGCTGGATCAGGTCTTCATATACATATGCGTATCGTTAAAGACGGACAAAACCAGATGCTCCATGAGGGGATACTCTCCCCTACTGCACGCAAAGCAATTGCGGGCATGATGCAGTTGGCACCCGCTATAACCGCTTTTGGTAATACTAATCCTACTTCATACTTCCGTCTTGTACCTCATCAAGAGGCACCGACCAATATTTGCTGGGGCGACCGCAATCGATCAGTTCTTGTACGTGTCCCCCTCGGCTGGGCTGCAAAAGCTGATATGTGCTGTACTGCCAATCCTTTAGAGGCTCCCACAAACTATGATACCAGCCAGAAGCAAACTGTGGAGATGCGTTCACCAGATGGCTCTGCCGATATTTACCAGCTCATTGCAGGACTAGCTGTCGCCTGTCGTTACGGGTTTGAACTTGAGAACGCGTTAGAGATAGCTGAGAAGACTTACGTGAATGTAAATATTCACCAAAAAGAGAATGCCGAAAAGCTAAATTCACTAGCGTCACTCCCCGACAGCTGTGAAGCATCGGCTGATTGTCTTGAGAGTCAACGAACCGTTTTTGAGAAGCATAATGTTTTTAGTCCAGCTATGATTGATGGTATCATCAAACGCCTTCGCTCATATGGCGACCGTACTCTACGTACCGATATTGATGGGAATCAAGAAGAAATGCTAAAACTCGTAAACCGTTATTTCCACTGCGGATAATAATCGGAAGGTGTTTTCAAATCATATTAAAAGGGCTGCCCACAGAAAGATGGGCAGCCCTTTTAATAATAGGTATAATCTACTTTACCACTGTTTTCGTGCCATTGATGATGTATATGCCACGTTGAAGTCCTTCCGTTGAGTTGGTCTTCAAGCGAATGGGGCGTCCAGTGATGTCATAGATATCTATGGTTGCACCATCCAATGTGGTTTGCTCTATACCATCTGCGGTAACAACAGTAACAACACAAGTAGCTCTGATGTCACCATTGCGGGCAGTAATGGTCGCAGTGCCAGGTGCATGTCCTTCAATGACACCTCGGCGTACGGTAGCTATGCTTCTGTCTGAAGTGCTCCACATGATTGATTTCTCGGATGCATCTTCTGGCTGCAAGGTTGCAGTGAGAGTAAGCGTAGCACCGACCTCGATGGTTGCCTCTGTATGGCTCAGGATAATTGCCTCGAGAGGTATGTAACGCTCTTCGACAGTAATAACGCAAGTAGCTGTTCGGTTACCAGCACGAGCTGTAATAGTTACTGTTCCCGGGATAAGAGTGGTAACCAAGCCGTCATTGCTCACAGTAGCGATGGATTCATCAGAACTGGTCCATTCGATGCTCTTGTCGGTAGCCTCGGCAGGTGTCACAGTTGCAGTCAGCTGTAGAGTTCCTCCCTCAATCACTGTAGCCTTGGTCTGATCAAGATAGATACCACTTACAGGAACCGTACGTTTCTCCACAGTGACAACACATGTAGCTTCCTTGTCGCCAGCACGTGCGGTAATGGTAGCTGTTCCATGAGAAAGAGCTGTCACCACACCTTTGACAACGATTGCAACATCTGCATCCGAAGTAGTCCATATCACAGTCTTATCTGTTGCATAGTCAGGAGCTACTTTTGCTGTGAGGGTCAATGTTGTTCCCTCCTCCATGGTTGCTTCAGTATGATTAAGAGTGATTTCGCTAACAGCAACAGCTGGGAACTTGGCAAGTGCTTCACGAGGATTGAACTTACCTGCTGGATAGATAGCACATGAGTTGTTGGCGTCGGCCGTTCCTTCGGTACTTATGATTAGCTGGTGCTCAGCATCCATAGCAACGTAATGAGTATCGTCAAAGTATGCAACAAAAGTTGTGTCGTAGGCACCGTCCTTAAGATAGATAGCATCAGCAGGTGTTTCGCCGAGCGAACCATCTTTGTTGACAAACTTCTTTGTAGTTGCATGATAGAGATAACGGGTGATGCCGCCATCGTTGCTTATGAATGCGAACTGCTGTGTTGCATCATCCTTATTGATGCTTGTTCCCAGAATGTTGGCTGATGTCAACTTTTCACCATCATTAGCGACTGCCCAAGCAGCTTGACCTGCAGTATGGTAAGGCAATGATATATGGTAAAGACGTTCGTTGATGAGCTTGTCAGCACCAGTGATGATGTCAGAGGTGCGAGGCAGTATCTCAACATCGCTGCATGTAAGTCTAAAGCGTTGCAGCGTCATACAGCTCATTCCATTCATGTTTACAACCAAGCCAAGACTCACGGTAGTCTCCTCTGTTAGCACAAAACCAACCTTGTTGCTTGAAGTTTGTCCCTTAGGC
>CANBEE010000182.1 GCA_947367415.1 uncultured Bacteroidales bacterium | reverse complement strand
TTCTTGCTGCTATATTTGAAGAGTACCCAGCGGCCATCAATCGTGCCGCGATAGCTGCGAATACCGCTTTGTGAATCCCCGATGCGACATACTATCCTACCCTGCTTGCGCCACGAGGTGCTGCCTATGGGAGTTATCTTGGGAGGTATTGTATCGGCACACACGGTGTAGGTGCCCAGCTCGGTGATATTGGCCTTGATGTGTCCATACTCATAGGTGCCTCCACAATAGACACGACGCTTGCCATCGACACGGGCTATATAGAGTTTGGATGGGTCGATATCGCAATCTTCAAAGAAGGGTATGGTTATTTCTGCTGCATGCCACAAGGGCTGTGGGGTCTGAGAGAGTCGATAGTGTGATGTGCAGTCGACTGCGGACTCTGAGGGTAACACTTCGTAGTCAAGCTCCACGTCATCGAACAGGCTTCCTTGCGGCAGCCATAGCTCAAAGCCATTCGTATAGAAGCGATTGTCACGAGAAGCATCCATATAGTAGAAGTAGTTGGGCAGACGCTGGGGAATATCCATACGCTTGCCACGCACCACGAAACGATAGGTGGAGCGGTTACCATAAAGGTCCTCCAGTTCGTATCGGAAGTGATAGTCGCGTTCCTCGTCAATGGTGACCCATCCGTTATCGGTGGCACGGAGCATACGCAAGGGATTATTCTCAGCAACAGCCGAGCGCATATACCAGCGTCCCGACCGACGATACTCAGCAAAGTCGGTCCATGAGTTGATGAGGCGGTTCTCATCAAATGAGAAGCGGTCTACATCGCTACTGCTCACCAAACGGTCGTCCACATAGAGGCGTACGTAGCGCACTCCATAGTTATTGTGGGTGCCATTCATATAGTCGTTGGCGGAGATGGCGGCGGAGATGCGGCCCCAAGCGAGAATGGGGACGTCGCGCAGCTGTTGAGGACTCAGAGTTATCGGAGTACTCAGAGAACTCCGAGAAATCGAAGTGTTCACGCATCCATACACCATAATACGCGTGGCTCGCGGAACAATATTATCAGTAATCTTGTCCATATAGAAGGGTAGCGGGTCGATGGGTTCGTTAGTGGCGGTCTTGCGTATCTCCATGTGCAGATGGGGGCCGAAGGAGTAGCCTGTATTGCCGGCGTATGCGACTACCTCGCCTTGGCGGAAGCGGAACTCATCGGGACCAAACTCCAGCGTCACGGCAAAGGTCTGCTCTTCGTACTGCTTCTTATGTACCAGCTCGGCAATCTCAGGCAAGAAACGGTCGAGATGGCCATGCACGGAGGTGTAGCCATTGTCGTGAGTGAGGTACAGCGCATTGCCATAGCCACCGGGAGTGACCGTCACCTTGGAGATATAGCCATCAGCAATAGCCAGGAGGGGCTTGCCCACTACACCTTGGGTCTTGAAGTCGAGGCCACCGTGGAAGTGATTGGAACGGAGTTCACCGAAGTTACCGCTCAGATAGAGCGGGAAATCGAACGGCACACCGAAGCGAGGCTCTGTAGTCTGTGCAGCCAATCGCATACAACCGGCCATAATACCTATTATATATATAAGCAGCAGACGTTTCATTCCCGCGACCTCCTTTTCAACTTAACGAGCAATCGATGAATGAAATCGGTGTTTTTGTATAGGAAGCGGATGGAGAACACTGCCGAGCAAGCCATTACTAGTAGGCCCAGCAAGGCATACCACCAGCCATCGGTAGTCAGACAAACAAGCAGCATAGCCACAAGCATAGGCAACTGAAGCGACAGAAGCGACCACACACGGCTACTATAACGGAAGCCATAGCGCACCACTGAGATGAGCCATACAGTAAGCCAATCGAACATCCCGGAGAGGAGCATGCCTATGCCCAAGCCTCTGAGTCCGTAGAGCTTGAAACCACCTATCATCACCGCGGCCATAAAAGTGTAGGAGAGTGCTTCCTGAAGCAAAAATATGCGTGACTCGCCCTTAGAGAGCGACAGATAGGCGGGAGGCAGCATCAAAGCCTTGAAGAAGAGGCTCACCACACCCCACTGCGCCATCTCCACAAGGGGCATGAACTCGGCATCAATCAGCAAACGAGGTACCAAGGGCAAGCAAACAGCGAAACATATAAGCAAAGGAGTTATCAGTACCATGAGCATCTCCACCTGACTGTTTACCAAGCTATTGCAATGCACCCTATCCCTATTTACCGCAGAGAGACGAGGAAAGAACTCGCTATCAAGCGCTGCAAACACCAACATGCTGAGATACGATATCAGCAGATTACCGTACGAGTAGCATCCGACCTCGCCTTCATTGCCCCGAGTGAAGAGGTAAATGGACACCAGATAATAGGCTCCTGAATTGAGAAGCCCGGCAATCGTGTAGTTGAGTCCCTGGCGTATGATATATACGCCGTCAACAATAACTTGTCTTGAGAAGAGCGTCACGCTATAGGGAAATACCCGAAACGAGTGCCAGCAAGCAACAACAAGTATTCCCACGGCACTGAGCAACAGCCCGGGAACAATACCGGCAAAACCCCAGAAATAATAGCAGGGAACAACTACAGCAAGCATCACCACAGCACTAAGGAGTTGATACCATGCCACACGTCCCAACATGCGGGCCCCCTTGAGCACAGCCAATTCGCCTCCCATCAATGCCGAGCAGCCTACCGTAAGCGACAGTAGACGAAACATTGCGGTATAAGTCGTATCGCCCTTAAAGCTCCATTGGCTCAACAGTGGCGCCAAGCAAAAGAACAGCAATGTTCCAAATATGGCCAGCCATAACGACCATGAGCGTACCACCTTGACTGCGTACTCCATAATCTTGGTCTCGGCACTCTCGCCGCGCTGCTCTGAGATAGCTTGTACAGCACTGTAAGAAATGCCAAGGTCGGTAGCCTTCTTGCCCAACTCAATGGAGCGGTTATACACATCAATGATGCCCACGCCAACAGGTCCCAGCAGACGCGACACGATGCTCACCTTGAGCAACGTAATCAAGCTGACGATTCCCTGTACACCACCAAACAAGCCAGTATACTTCAAGATACCATTGTATCCCGAGTCCTTGGTCGTTGTGTCAGTGTTATTATTCTTCACGTGCGAACTTATTATATATAAGAGTTACACAATTAGTGCAAGCCGAACGGAAAAGCAAATTTCAGCGAGTGAATGTAATGGAAAAGTTTACTTTCCCATTGCTGAGCGAGGCAGAGAATCAACAATGTTAAATTAATTTTGCATCTTTCGCCACTAACGCATCAATCAGGTATCTCACTCAACTCCAGCCAACGCATCATCTTCTCGTCCAGCTCATCATTGATGGCCGATAGGCGAATAGACTTCTCCGTGAGTTCATCGGCAGCGAGAGTTCCCGTACAAAGGGCAGCCTCAATGGTTGCCTTTTCTTCTTCTAAGGAGGCTATGCATTGCTCCACCTCGGCAAACTCGCGACGTTCCTTGAAGGATTTCTTCCTAGGTGAAGGACGGCCTCTCTCCCCACCCTCCCCCGAAGGGAGGGAGCTTTCAGACATCGCGCCGCCAGTTCCCTTTTTCACCTTTTCCTTAGGCTCCCCTCCTTGGGTGGGGCTGGGAGAGGCATCCTTCCACTCACGATACTGGGTGTAGTTGCCGGGGAAGTCGCGTATGTCGCCCTGACCATTGAAGACGAGCAGATGGTCTACAATCTTGTCCATGAAGTAACGGTCGTGGCTCACCACGATGACGCACCCAGCAAAGTCGCGCAAGTACTCCTCGAGCACCTGTAGGGTGAGGATGTCGAGGTCGTTGGTTGGTTCATCGAGGATGAGGAAGTTGGGATTGCGCATGAGCACGGTACACAGGTAGAGTCTGCGGCACTCGCCACCACTGAGCTTGTACACGTAGCTATACTGTTTCTCGGGTGGGAAGAGAAAATGCTGCAGGAATTGCGATGCGGTGAGCTGCTTGCCCCCTGCCATAGGCACCACCTCGGCTATCTCGCGAGCCACATCGATGACCTTCATCTGCGTGTCAAACTGCAGTCCCTCCTGCGAGTAGTAGCCGAAGCGTACGGTCTCGCCGATATCGAGCTTGCCACTATCGAGCGCTTGCTGACCCAGCAGCACCTTGAGGAAGGTGCTCTTGCCCGTACCGTTGTCGCCCACAACACCCAGCTTCTCGTAACGGGAGAAGATATAGGAGAACTTGTCGAGGATGCAGCGGTCGCCAAAGCGAAGCGAAAGCTCGTCGGCCTCGAAGATTTTACTTCCAATATAAGAGGATTTCACATTGAGCTGTACACGGTCGTTGCTGATACGCTGCTTGGCTATCTTCTCCAATTCGTAGAAGGCCTCCTCACGGTAGCGTGCCTTGTGTCCACGGGCTTGAGGCATGCGACGCATCCACTCCAACTCGGTGCGGTAGAGATTATTGGCACGGATAATCTCTGTATTGCGTGCTTCGATGCGCTCCTCACGCTTCTCCAAGTAGTAGCTGTAGTTTCCTTTATAAGAGTAGACGGTGCGGTCGTCAACCTCGATAATCTCATTGCACACGTTGTCGAGGAAGTAGCGGTCGTGTGTCACCATGAGCAGCGTAGCTGTGCTGCGTGTGAGGTAGTCCTCAAGCCACTCGATGAGCGGCAGGTCGAGATGGTTGGTAGGCTCATCAAGGATGAGCATATCGGGGTTGCCGATGAGCACATTGGCCAGAGCCACGCGCTTGAGCTGTCCGCCCGAAAGCGTCTCCACCCGCTGGTCATAGTCGGTGATATGGAGCGAGGTGAGTATCTGCTTGGCTCGTTGCTCGTAGTTCCACGCATCAGCATGTTCCATACGGTCGAGCAGGGCATCAAGTCCAGGATTGCCGGGCGTCTCCAGGCACTGCTCATATTCGCGGATGAGCTGTAGCGTATCGTTGGTCTCGTGGAAGCAAGCCTCCAGCACGGTGAGTCCTGCCGGATAGACTGGGCGTTGGCGAAGGTAGCCTACGCGCAGGTCATTCTTATATACGATGGAACCACTGTCGTGCCCCTCTATGCCTGCCAGCACATCGAGCAACGTACTCTTGCCTGCACCGTTGCGGGCAATGAGGCCTACGCGCTGTCCCTGGGCCACGCCAAAGGAGATACCCTCGAAGAGCACCAAGTCGCCAAACGACTTTGTCAGGCCATCGACCTGCAGATAGGGAACTAACATGCGGCTTCAGCTATTCGCGTACGTATATCCTCTACAATTTTCGTCATATCGGCCTCGGCCAACAATTCACCCTGCTTGCCAAAGAAAAGCATGGGACGTGCCACGCACGTATCGCCATACATCAGCACAGGAGCCTCCACCTTACCATTGACGTAGGTATTCCACTCCAGCCCCTCGATGCTCTCGGCCAGCAAAGTACACAGCGTGATACCCATCACGGCACCCGCATCGCTACCCAGCTGCTTGGTAAGCTCGGCACGTGGAGCCAGCTTCTGGAGTAAGCAGATATTATAATCGAGGTCGCGGAAACGCTCCTTGAAAAGCTTCATCCCCAACTCCTCCACGGTGGCATAGCACGACTCTATCAATTCCACCTCGGCTACACGAACAGGGATATATTGATTATGGAAACTCTCGCGAGGCTGCAGGATCTCCAGAGAGGCGATGATAGCCTCCCCCCTGCCCCTCCCAAGGAGGGGTGATTCGGTCATCGCGGAGCCAAGTTCCCCTCCTTGGAAGGGGTTAGGGG
>CANBEE010000181.1 GCA_947367415.1 uncultured Bacteroidales bacterium | reverse complement strand
CTGTTGCAATCTGTTGCAGTCTGTTGCATTTTGTCGGAAAGGCAAAAAAAGATGTAGTACCTTTGTCAACGAAAACGATAACGATAACGATAACTGCCATCCGGAAGGCTCACTAACCCTTAAACCCAAAACCTTAAACCCTAAACCCTAAACCCTAAACCACCATGAAAAACCGACTGGGAAACAAAAATTCCCGACCTCACTGGAGAGAATCGGGAGTTTATTGTTTGTATCCGAAAGGCATCACTTGCACCGACGGAGCAGCTCCTTGAGGCGGGCATGCAGGTGCTTGGCCCATGTCCATTGCCAGTCGCTCCAGGTGTGGAGAGCGAAGGCGTTGTAGTCGTAGAAGAAGGCTACGGCAGGCAACAGCAGGAGGATGGCCAGCAGGGCGGGCACCAGAGGCAGAGTGTACAGGGCCACGATGCTCCAAATGATGATGAGCAGGGGCCACAGGGCGAGGTTCACACCCAAGCGGGCGGTGTTGCTGAAGGCCTTGTCCTTGAGACCGCTTACGATATAGTGTGACAATGCCCATGAGGGGAGGGTCACCAGTGCACAGAAGAGGTAGTAGGGCAGGGCGCAGAGCAGGGCCACGGTGTTGCCGATGGAGGCGATGAGGGGGTGCTTATGCCCGGTGGATGAGGGGTGTATGCGGCGCAGGCGGCGCTCCTTCTTGAATGCCAGGGCATCGGCGTAGAGGGCTTGGGCGGCCTCGGGGTCGCTGTCGGTCTTCTCCACGATGTGGGCGATGGCGGCACGGTTGAGGGTGAGGCGCTCGGCAGGCGACAGGGGGGCCGACTGGGCGGTGCATAGCTTGGTGAGCTCCCAGCGGGCATCATAGTCCTCGGTGTCGGGCACGAAGGCGATGAGCTCGCTCATGCGGCGGGCCAGCTCCTCGCGCAGCATGGCCAACAGGCGGGCTGGGGTGACCTCACCCTCGTGCTGGCGCACAAACTCGGTGACGTTGATGGGCTCGCCATAGGTGACCACCGCGTTGGAGCGGTAGCGGAAGTAGCGGCCATACTCTATGCCGGTGGGCACGATGTAGACGGGCTTCTCATGGCCAAACTGCTTGTTGGCCTCGAGGGCGATGTGGAAGATGCCTTTGCTCAGGCCCATGAGCGAGTGCTTGGGGCGGTGTGTGGCCTCGGGGAAGAGAGCCAGCGGGTAGCGGTGGCGGAGCACATCGACGCACTTGCGTATGATCTCCTCGTTTTGCTTCACGGCGGCATAGCCATCGCGGATGCGGTAGATGGGCAGCATCTTGAGGAAGGTGAATACCTTCTGCAGGAGGGGACGGCGGAAGATGTCGGCACGCGTCATGAAGACGGTGGCGCGGTTCATCGAGCGGAGTATCACCAAGGGGTCGAGCAACGCATTGGTGTGGTTGCTACCGATGATGACGGCCCCGTCCTTGGGCAGGTTTTCCTTGCCTCGCACGACAAGGCGACGCAACGACAGGCTGATGATGGGGTTTACCCAAAGGCTGCGCAGAAGCGTATAAACGAAATTTTTGTCGTATACTTGCACGGGAAAAAGGTTTAGCGTTTAGATTGTCTTTTTGCCCACACGAACTGGTCGCGCAAGCGGAAGATGCCTGCGGCCGTGAGTCCGGCAATGATGTGCCAGATGCCCCACCATGCGGTGACGATGAGCATACCGCCATTCTGCAGTTCGGGCGGGAAGATGGCGGGGTTGAACAGGAGGATGAGTCCGAGACCTGAGTTCTGGATACCCATCTCGATGGTGATGGCGCGGCGGTCGGGGCGCGGCAGGCCTGACAGCTCACCGAGCCAGTAGCCGGTGAAGAGGATGAGACCGTTGTGGATGGCTACGATAACGACAATCCACTTGAGGTACTTGACGAAGATGTCAAAGTTGTTCCAGAACGAGATGACCACCATGCCTAGGAACACCACGATGGAGAGGTACTGCAGGGGCTTGTTGAGCGCCTTGGCTACCTTGGGGGCATAGTGGGTGGTGAGCACACCGAGTGCCAGGGGCACACCGAGCAGGATGAAGACGGTAACGAAGATGTCCCACACGGGAATGGAGAGCACCTGCAGGGCATCGGCAGCGTGGCGGTCGAGGTAGCGCACATAGAGGCTGCCCCAGATGGCAAAGTTGGCCGGTGTGGTGACGATGGCCGCCGTGGTGGTCACGGCCGACATCGATACCGAGAGCTCGCGGTTACCCCTTGAGATGGAGGTGATGAAGTTCGACACGTTACCTCCCGGGCAAGAGCCTACCAAAATCATACCCATAGCTACCATCGGAGTGATGTGCTTGTGGAAGATGATGATGAGGAGGAAGGTGACAGCAGGGATGATAATCCACTGGCCGATGAGGCCTACGAGGATAGACTTGGGCTCGCGGAACACCTTGGCAAAGGTGCCGGGCTTGATGCCGAGGGCTACGCCGTACATCACGACAGCCAAGGCAATGTTCAGCATATCGATTCCTGACTTGCTGAAGTTGATCTTAACAGGATCAAGGTTTAGTAGTTGTTCGTACATAAGGAAGAGGCCTCCCCTAACCCCTCCCGAGGAGGGGGACTCCTGTCCTCGCGAATGATTAGGAGAAGACGTATGTTAAAAGTTATACAATGTGTTGTTAGCTCTCAACGATGTCTGCAAGCCCCCTCCTTGGGAGGGGGATGGGGGAGGCCCCTCTTACAGCAAGTTCATCGTATCGGTAGCAATCATCAGCTCCTCGTCGGTGGGGATGACTACAACCTTTACCTTAGAGGCGGGAGTAGAGATGATAGCCTCCTGACCACGCAGGCCCTTGTTCTTCTCTACGTCGAGCTCTACGCCCATGAACTCGAGGCCGCGGCACACAGCCTCGCGGGTGTTGTCCTGGTTCTCGCCTACACCACCGGTGAAGAGGATCACGTCCACACCGCCCATAGCAGCAGCGTACGAACCGATGTACTTGCGGATGCGATACTCATACATGTTGAGGGCGAGGGTTGCGCGGGGGTGACCAGCGTCGACAGCAGCGCAAATCTCGCGCATGTCTGATGACACACCAGAGATACCAGCTACACCAGACTTCTTGTTCAAGAGGTCTGATACACCGGCGGGAGTAAGACCCTCCTTCTCCATGATGTAGGTCACGGCGCCACCATCGATATCGCCACTACGGGTACCCATCATGAGGCCTTCGAGCGGAGTGAGACCCATGCTGGTGTCTACACACTTACCGTCTACAACAGCTGATATTGATGCTCCGTTACCGATGTGGCAGGTGATGATCTTGGTGCCTTCGGGCTTCACGCCGAGGAACTCGCATACGCGCTGTGATACGTAGCGGTGCGATGTGCCGTGGAAGCCGTAGCGGCGCACGCCATACTTCTCGTACAGCTCGTAGGGAACGGCATACATGTAGGCGTAGTCGGGCATGGTCTGATGGAAAGCGGTGTCAAATACACCTACCTGGGGAATGTTGGGGAGCAATGCGGTGATTGCGTTCACACCCTTGAGGTTTGCGGGGTTGTGCAGGGGAGCGAGGTCGTTGCAAGCCTCGAAAGCAGCCAATACCTCCTCGTTGAGCAGTACAGACTGGCTGAACTTCTCACCACCGTGTACCATACGGTGACCTACAGCGTCAAGCTCGTCGAGCGACTTGATAGCGCCATACTCGGCACCGGTCAAGGTCTGAAGGATAAACTCCACACCGGCAGTGTGCTCTTGGATGTCCTTCTCAAGGATTACTTTCTCGCCGCTGGGCAAGGTCAACTTAAGGAATGAGCCGGGAAGGCCAATCTTCTCGATACCGCCCTGTGCGAGTACCGATTGGGTGTCCATCTCAAAAAGTTTGTACTTGATAGATGAGCTACCGCAGTTTAATACCAATATCTTCATGTCTGCATTATTTTGTTTTGTTAATATCCTTTTACTTCGCAGCCTGTGCCTGACAAGCAGTGATAGCCACCATGTTGTAAACGTCGTCGATAGAGCAACCGCGTGAGAGGTCGTTCACCGGACGGGCGATACCCTGGAGGATGGGGCCGATAGCCTCGGCACCTCCCAAACGCTGCACGAGCTTGTAGCCAATGTTGCCCACCTCGAGTGTGGGGAATACCAGTACGTTGGCCTTGCCGGCAATCTCAGAGCCGGGAGCCTTGCTGGCACCTACAGAGGGCACAAGAGCAGCGTCGGCCTGAAGCTCACCGTCGATCTTGAGGTCGGGAGCCAGCTCCTTAGCCAGGCGGAGAGCCTCAGTCACCTTGTCTACACACTCATGCTTGGCCGAACCCTTGGTAGAGAAGCTCAGCATAGCTACGCGGGGATCCTCGATGCCAGCTACGGCGCGAGCGGTGTCGGCACAGCATACGGCAATCTGAGAGAGCTGGGCAGCATCGGGCACTGGAGTCACGGCACAGTCGCCCATGATGAGCACGCCATTCTCGCCATACTGAGGAGTCTGGGTAATCATCACGAAAGCACCAGATACGCAGCTGATACCCGGAGCAGTCTTGATAATCTGCAATGCGGGGCGCAATACGTTACCTGTAGTGTTCTGTGCACCTGCGAGCTGACCGTCGGCATCGCCAGCCTTGATGATGAGGCAACCCAGGTAGAGCGGATTGGTCACCAGTTTCTGAGCCTCCTCGGGTGTCATGCCCTTCTTCTTACGCAACTCGAAGAGCAGGTTGGCATACTCCTCCTTCTTCGGATGATTCTCGGGGTCGATGATGGTGGCCTTGTCCAGATGGGTGAGTCCCCACTGGGCAGCAAGTCCCTTGATCTCTTCCGGGTTACCGATAATAATCAGGTCGGCTACCTCATCGGCAAGGAGGCGGTCGGCTGCTCTCAATGTACGCTCCTCAGTTGCTTCGGGGAGTACGATGCGCTGCTTGTTACTCTTGGCACGCGCAATAATCTGGCTTAACAAATCCATAGTACTTTTCTGTTTGTTATAATATCGTTATTGTGTCTCGAATGTCCTTATCAGATAGTCATAAACAAGTGGGAAGAGATAAAGCTTGCGTTATATTTCTACTCAGCGAATGCAGTATTTCTCCACGGTTAGCTGCAAAGATACAAGTTTTAATTTACATATGTGACTTTTTACTAAAAAAACTTTATTCCACGGTTTTCAGTCCTTTTGTTTGGCGAATAAAAATAGAATACCTAATTTTGTGCAGATAATCTGTGCTAACAACTAAAGCAAAGACGTATGAAAAAGATTCTTTATTTGACCCTCTGCATTGCAGCTCTCGCAAGTTGCACGAATGTAAAGCGTGAGAAAGAGCTTGCAGCTCAGAACGATTCGCTCACCACCGCATTGAACGAAAAGAACGCGGCACTCGACCAGGCCATGCAAGCCATTGCAGACATACAAGAAGGATTCCGTGCCATCAATGAGGCCGAAGGGCGTGTATCTATCCAATCTCAAGGCGGAGAAGGCATCACCGATGCCGAGCGCATGAAGGAAGACATCCTCTTCATACAACAGAAGCTGGCCGACAACCGCACGCAGATCGAGGAGCTGCAAAAGAAGCTGAAATCAGGCGGCACAGAGACCGCAAACCTGCGTAAGGTGCTCGCCAACCTACAACAAGAGCTTAACGACAAGGTCGCAAGCATCACCGCACTACAAAATGAGTTGGCAAGGAAGAACATCCGCATAGCAGAGCTCGACAGTGCTGTTGTAATGCTCACAGGCGACGTGAATGC
>CANBEE010000180.1 GCA_947367415.1 uncultured Bacteroidales bacterium | reverse complement strand
ATCTTGAAATGGGCACAATCCACCGACGGATATATCGACATCACGAGAAACGACCTACAGATAGACACTGAAGCCGTACGTTTCTCCACCGACGAGACCAGCATGCGAGTTCATCGCCTACGTTCCATGAGCGACGCCATACTCGTAGGACGACGCACAGCCATGCTCGATAACCCATCACTCACCACTCGAATGTGGCCAGGCAAGAGCCCACGACGTCTCGTGATTGACCGGAAAGGAGTGCTTGAAGATTCTCTAAAACTGTTTGACAAAACTACAAAAACCGTCGTTTTCACCGAGGTTTTTCGAGAGTTCAAGGGGAGCGAGATGATAGAGCAGGTAGTACTTGACTTCAAATGCGACATACTACCTCAAATCATGCAATGGCTCCATGCACAGAACATCCAACGCCTACTTGTTGAGGGAGGAACCTACACACTACAGAGGTTTATCGACGCGAACCTATGGGACGAAGCATTTATTGAAACTGCCCCCTTCAACTTGACTGGCGGAGTGAAGGCACCTTGCCTCAGCAATCATCGGGTAGAAGAGAATTTTATCTGTTTCGGGCACTCAATTTCACACTTTTTGCACATAAAATAGCCTTTTTACTCATCTTTTAATATAAAACAAGTTAAAATATAGGTGTTAAGCGGAAAATTGTTGCTACTTTTGTCGTTTGAAATGTAAAATAGCAACCTGAATATAATGAAACGATTTGCAATCAGCCTCATTTGCCCGCTTATCATCGGTATATGCTTCACCTCATGCTTGCCCGAAGCAGAAGAGACAGAGCTAACCTCTACGGTAGCACTCCTCTCGTTCGGCATCAATGATTTGAAGACAGAGCACACCGTCACTCTCGACAATGGCAAGGACTCTACCTATACCACCATCATGAAGGGTAATGCCGTAAAATTCGCCATTGACCATGAGGGCGGTCTAGTCTATAACACCTCGCCTATTGCCTACGGAACTGACATCACAAGCGTAACCACCTCGCTCAGCGCCGACGGCTATGTACATTACATACACCCCACCACCAAAGAGAAGACAGGGTACAATTCCGAGGACACTATCAACTTCACCCAGCCCGTGAAGTTTACGATCACCTCGTACGACGAGCAATTCTCACGAGACTACCTCATCAGCATCAAAGTGCATCAGTCTGACCCAAATGCCACCCAATGGCAACAATTAGAGGCTGCGACATTCCCTGCATCCCTTTTCACAGAGCAAAAGGCAGTAATCAGAGATGCCCAACTCTATGTATTCGGCAAGGATTCTGAAGGAAAGGCATATACCACCGCGACAGACCTCTCTGACGGGGTCCAATGGAGTGCTCCTGCCGAATGGACCGGCATAGACAACTTCACAGAACGCCTCTCCGTCATACTGCACCAACAGAATTTCTACACTCTTGCCGGCGGACAACTCTACCGCTCAGCCAACGGAACAGTTTGGGAGCCAATCAACACAACGACCTCGCTGACAGCACTCATAGGGACAACCACCGAAACGTCTCCAGCAGTGTGGGGCATTAGTGACAATCTGTTCGTGTCGACAACAGACCTCATCGAATGGCAAACCAACGAGCAACGCCTCACACACCAGTTTGAGGGAAACATCAGTTGCATCAGTCAGCCATTACGCACCAATGCCAACATACACCGCACCATATTCATAAGCAATGCAGCAGACACCGACACATGTGCACACGTCTGGAGCAAGCTATCCACAGAACAGAAGTGGACAAAGGTTGAACCCGTAGGGCAGAACCCTTATGGATGCCCCAATCTGCAGTACCTCTCTGTCATCAGCTACCGTAATTGCCTGTACGCTTTTGGCGGCATGAGCTTAGGAAACCGAAAAACACCTATCGAGCCCTTCAGCACATGCTACGAGTCACGTGACAACGGAGTCACATGGCGTATTCGGGAAAAGTCATTCTCAATGCACGAGAGCTTCATCGGCCGCAACGAGCCTTTCGCCACTGCCGTGGATACCCAAGGATACGTTTGGATGATATGGGGCACATCAGGAGAGGTTTGGAAAGGCACCTGGAACAAAACGAATTAAACGGATCTCTTTCCACAAGATATCAGGAAATCCCTATATACAGAGAACAAGCAACATCAACTCAATGAGAAACCATACACGACAATCGACATCACAGCGTATGCTAGCAGTAACCCTACTGCTGGTAGTAGTGCATATGGCTACAGCTCAAGAGCTTGAGTACAAGATGGAGTTAGGCGCCATGACTGGCGTAAGTTCCTACATGGGAGATGCCAACAACACCGAGCCATTCAAGAATGCCCAGATGGCCGGCGGTATCCTTGCACGCTACAACTTGAACCCACGCATGGTAGTCAAAGGCAACCTTGCCATAGGCCGCATGAAGGGGACAACTGCAGGGATGGATAACCGATTCCCCGACGATGCACATACCGCATTCAACCGTAGTGTATATGATTTAGGGGCACAATTTGAGTACAACTTCTTTGCCTATGGCACTGGAGCCGGATACAAAGACAGCCACCGTTTCACCCCCTACATCCTTCTCGGAGTTGGGCTTACCTATTCCCCGCAACGGCACAACCACGTATTCGCCTTCAATACACCTATAGGCATTGGAGCCAAATATAAACTTGCCGAGCGCCTCAACTGTGGAGTCGAATGGGTCATGCACCTTACGACCACAGATCGGCTCGACACTACGGGGAAGACAGCGTTTCAGCTTAACGACCCATACCAGATCAAGGGAAAGGGGATGAAAAACAAGGACTGCTATTCCTTCCTGGTCCTCTACATCAGTTACGACCTATTCCCGAAATACAGGAAATGCAATAACTAATCGACAAACTATAAAAATACAAGCATATGACCTACAAAGAACAGTTAGACATGGATCGCATTCCACAGCACATTGCTATTATCATGGATGGTAACGGCCGTTGGGCCAAGGAAAAGGGGAAACGCCGCGGCGAAGGGCACATTGCCGGAGCTACCGCCCTGCACAACACCATGATGCATGCCTCCAAGCTTGGAGTGAAGTATGTGACCGTATATGCCTTCTCTACGGAAAACTGGACACGCCCCGATGAAGAGGTCAACGGGCTGATGGCTCTTCTCTTCGAAAAGCTCGACCTTGACATTTTCATGGACAACGATATACGCTTCTGCGTCATCGGCGACACCGACCGTCTGCCTGAGAACGTACGCGAGCGAATGAACTACTGCATCAGCAAGTCGGCAGGGAACCAACGTGGCACACTGACCGTGGCCCTCAGCTACTCATCCAAATGGGAGCTTACCCAATCAGCCAAGCGCATAGCCGCTATGGTGCAAGAGGGCAAGATGACCATCGACGAAATTACGGACAAGACCATCGATGAGACCGTAGCTACCTCATTCATGCCCGACCCCGACCTGCTCATCCGCACCGGCGGTGAGACACGTCTGAGCAACTACCTGCTGTGGCAATGTGCATATACCGAACTATACTTCTGCGACACCTATTGGCCCGATTTCGACGAGGAAGAACTGTGCAAAGCCATCCTCACCTATCAGCAAAGGGAGAGAAGATTTGGCAAGACGAGCGAACAAATCGCAGAGGAGAACAATAATATATAATAAGGAATGAAAAATAAACTTAGTGTTTTCAAATGCCTCGGAGCAGCCATCCTGCTGTCGGCGCTTTCCTTAAGCGAGACGACCGCTCAGGTGAGCTCCACCGATACTATCAGCAAGCCTGCGGTGCTCTATTCGGCACCCAAGAAATATGAGATTGCCGGCATCACCGTGAGTGGTGTCGACAACTACGAGGACTACGTGCTCATTGGCCTCTCCGGACTCTCTGTCGGACAGGTCATCACGGTTCCCGGTGAGGAGATTACAGCAGCTGTCAAGCGGTATTGGAAACACGGGCTCTTCTCCAACGTCAGCATCACCGTCGAGAAGGTAGTGGGCAATCAGGCCTACCTTAACATTGCGCTCACGCAGCGTCCCCGACTCTCACAGCTCAACTTCAACGGCGTGAAGAAATCAGAACGCGAAGATCTGGAGGCCAAGCTCAACTTCAAGCTGGGCAACCAGATTACGCCCAACATGATCGACCGTGCCAAGATTGTCATCAAGCGCTACTTCGACGACAAGGGATTCAAGAATGCCGAGGTCAACATCATGCAGCGCGACGACGTGGCCGAGCAGAACCATCTCATCCTTGACATCAACATCGACAAGAAGGAGAAAATCAAAGTCAACAAGATATACCTTACCGGCAACAACGCGCTTACAGAGAAGCAACTCAAGTGGGCGATGAAGAAGACCAACGAGAAGGGCAACTGGCGCCACCTCTTCCGCCCGAAGAAGTTCATCGAAGACCTCTACGAAGAGGACAAGCAGCTGCTCATCAGCAAGTACAACGAGCACGGATACCGCGATGCCCACATCGTGGTAGACTCCATCGTGCCCTTCGACGACAAGACCGTGGACGTATACATCCAAGTGGAAGAGGGCGACCAATACCACATCCGCAACATCAACTGGGTGGGCAACACGGTATACGATTCGCAAGGACTTGCCGAGGTGCTACGCATGAACCCCGGCGACGTATACAACCAGAAGAAGCTGGAGGAGCGCATCAATGTAGACGACGATGCCATCGGCAACCTATATTATAATAATGGATACGTCTTCGCGCGTGTAGAACCCGTCGAGGTCAATGTCACAGCCGATTCCGTAGACCTTGAGATGCGTGTACTCGAAGGCCCGCAGGCCACCATCAACCGTGTACGCATTGCCGGCAACGACCGCCTTTACGAGAATGTCGTGCGCCGTGAGCTGATGACCAAGCCCGGCGACCTCTTCAGCAAGGATGCCCTCATGCGCTCTGCCCGTGAGATACAGCAGATGGGACACTTCAACCCCGAAGCCATCGTTCCCGACGTACAGCCCGACCTAGCCAACGGTACGGTAGACATCAACTGGATGCTGGAGTCGAAGAACAACGACCAGGTGGAGTTCTCGCTCGGCTACGGACAGACCGGCGTAATCGGTAAGATTGCCCTGAAGTTCACCAACTTCTCCATGTACAACCTCTTCCACAAGTCCGACAACTACCGCGCCTTCATCCCCCAGGGCGACGGACAGACCTTTACCGTCAGCGGACAGACCAACGGCCAATACTACCAGTCATACAACATCTCGTTTTTCGACCCCTGGTTTGGCGGCAAGCGTCCCAACTCACTCTCCGTGAACGCCTTCTTTGCCCTGCAGACAGGTATCAACAACAACTACTATAACCAAGCATACTATAACAACTACTATAATTATATGTATGGTTATGGCAACTACAACAACTACTACAACAACTACGAGTCATACTACGACCCCGACAAGTACCTGCGCATGTATGGTCTCTCCGTCGGTTGGGGTAAGCGTCTACACTGGCCCGACGATTACTTCACCCTCTACGGTGAGCTCACCTACCAGCGCTACGACCTCAACAACTGGGAGTACTTCATCATTGCTAACGGCAATTGCAACAACGTGAATCTCTCGCTCAACCTTGGCCGTAACTCGATTGACAACCCTATCTTCCCACGCCAAGGCTCTGAGATAAGTTTCAACGTGGCTGTGACTCCTCCCTTCTCGCTCTTCGACGGTATTGACTACAAGGCATTGAGCGAG
>CANBEE010000179.1 GCA_947367415.1 uncultured Bacteroidales bacterium | reverse complement strand
TTCTCACATCAACCTTTTGAATAGTCCAAGACTTAACGACGGTAGTACCGGCTTCGTCAACAACGGTTAAAGTGAATTTCTGTGTACCAACTGAAACGAAATCAGAAAGGTCAAAAACATTCTTACCTTGAACAAGTGCGCCGGTAAGAAGAATTGTAGAACCACTTTTCCAAGTGTAAGTAGCATCAAAGGTTTCTCCATCTTCGTCAACAGATGAGAAATTGATTTCAACTTCTGCCTTATCTGTTGAAGTAATGATTAAAGGAGATGCTGTAACTCTTTCTACTGTAACGGTTGTAGTTGTGGTAGAACCGCCACCACCACCTCCACCCTGCTGAACTTCTCCGGCGGCGGTAACGGCGTAGCTGAGGACGTCTACGTGGACGATATCGTTGTGTCCGAGCTGAAGGATCCTTCCTTCGACGGTTACATCTACAACGGTGACTTCGAGACCGGTAAGGTCGCTCCCTGGGACGTGTATTCCGGCACCGCTGCGTCTGCTGACGCTGCCGGAGAACCTGATCGCCATGGTGCGCCAGGGGACCCTCAGCGCAGGCCATGCCCGCGTGCTGGCGGGCCTGGACTCTGCCGAGATGCAGCAGACCCTGACCACCCAGCTCGACGCCCTGCAGCGGGCCGGTATCAATGCCATCATCTTCCAGGTGCGTCCCGAGGCCGATGCACTCTACCTCTCCTACTACGAGCCCTGGAGCCGCTACCTCACAGGCGAGCAGGGTGTGGCCCCCGAGCCATTCTGGGACCCCCTGCAGTGGATGATTGACGAGTGCCACAAGCGTGGCATGGAGCTGCACGCATGGATAAACCCCTACCGCGCCAAGACAAAGGGCACCAAGAGCCTGGGACTGAAGCACCCCTATAAGAAAGACCCCGAGCGCTTCGTTCATTTCGACGGGATGCTCATCTTCAATCCTGCCCTGCAGGACAACCGCGACTACATCTGTGCCATCGTGACCGACATCGTGAAGCGCTACGACGTCGACGGACTGCATATCGACGACTACTTCTACCCCTACCCCGTGGCAGGCATTGAGTTCGACGACGAGGCATCGTTCCGTGCCGACCCCCGCGGATTTACCGACAAGAGCGACTGGCGACGCGACAATGTGAACCTCCTCATCGAGCAGCTGCACCACACGATACGCGGCGTGAAGCCCTGGGTGAAGTTCGGCATATCGCCCTTCGGCATCTACCGCAACCAGAAGAGCGACCCCGAGGGAAGCCTCACCAATGGATTGCAAAACTACGATGACCTGTATGCCGACATCCTACTTTGGATCGACAAGGGCTGGGTCGACTACACCATACCGCAGGTATACTGGGAGATAGGGCACAAGGCAGCCGACTATGAGACACTCGTAGGCTGGTGGGCCGAGCACGCCAACGGCCGCCCGCTCTACATAGGGCAGGACGTGATGCGCACCGTGAAGGCCACCGACGCCACCAACCCCACACAGCACCAGCAAGCCCGCAAGATGGCGCTGCAGCGCAGCTACGAGAGCATTGGAGGCAGCTGCCAATGGCCAGCATCGGCAGTAGCCGAAGATGCGGGAGGGTATGCCACAGCACTCGCCGAGGATTATCACCAGTGGCTGGCACTGCAGCCCAGATACCCCTTCATCGATAAGAAGGCACCCAAGCGAGTGACCAAGCTTGCCGTGATATGGACCGACGACGGCCCCGTACTATGCTGGACCGCCCCGAAATACAAGGACGAGATGAACCGCCCGGTGAAGTATGTCGTATACCGCTTTGCACAAGGCGAAAAGGTGAACCTCAACGACGCCACCAAGATTGCCGGCTTCACTACCCAACCCTTCTTCCCGCTCACCTACGAAGGAGGCAAGGTGAAATACACCTACGTAGTGACCGCCCTCGACCGACTGCACAATGAATCAAAGCCGAAGAAAGAAAAAATAAAACTATAACGCAATGAAACTCACAATCACTCTACACTACAACACCCAATGGGGTGAAAGCCTGCATCTGGCATTCACCACAGTAGCTAACGTACATAATACCCCGACACTCCCCATGCAGACCGATGGCGAGGGACGCTGGTTCGTGACCGTAGAGGGCGACTACAAACCCTCGGCTCCCTACACCTTTGTGGTGATGGAGAACGGCAACATCAAACGCACCGAATGGCGTCACCACACATTGCCCGACACGCTGCACGGACATGTACACATCAGCGACCGCTGGGTAGACCGCTCGGAGCTGGCCCCCTTCTACTCATCGGCCTTCACACGCGCCATCTTCGCCCACGACACACACAGCACTACCCCACATGGTGCATCGGGCATCTGCATCTGCTGCGAAGCCCCTACCATACGTAAGGACCAAGTGCTCGCCGTATGTGGCGATGCTAAAGCATTGGGCGCCTGGGACACCAGCCGCGCACGCATCATGGAGCCTCACGGCACCGAATGGCAGCTGTGGCTCGACAAAGGCGAGCTGGGCGAGAGCTGTGAGTTCAAGTTTATAGTCCTTGAGAAGACAGCCGAGGGCTGTAACGATAACGAAAACCTCCATCCGGAGGCCAATAACTGTCAATTGTCAACTGTCAATTGTCAATTAATTGCTTGGGAGCCCGGCGAGAATCGCACCCTCCACATCGACAACAACAGCGATGCGAGCCTGCGTGTACTGCGCACCTACACCCTGCGCGACCCGCAAGAGCATTGGCGCGGTGCCGGTGTAGCCATCCCCGTATTCTCCCTGCGCTCAAAGAAGAGCTTCGGTATCGGCGAATTCTCCGACATACCCCTCATGGTCGACTGGGCTGCCAAGACAGGCCAATGCTTCCTGCAGCTGCTGCCCGTGAACGACACCACCATGAACCGCAACTGGCACGAGTCGTACCCCTACAACGCCATCACCTGCTTTGCCCTCAACCCCATGTACATCCGCCTCGAAGAAGTGGGCGTACTCACCGACAAGGAGGCCATGAAGGAGTTCCGCAAACAACAGAAAGAGCTGAACAAGCTGCCACAGGTCGACTTCGACGCCGTAGTCATCGCCAAGTGGGACTATCTGCACCGCATCTTCGCACAAGAGGGCGAGCAGACACTTGCTTCACCCGCCTACAAGCGTTTCTTCAAGGACAACGAATCGTGGCTCGTTCCCTATGCCGAGTTCTGCTGCATCAGAGACAACAAGAACCCCAAAGATACAGGCCTCTACCTTTATATACAGTATCACCTGCACAAGCAGCTCAAGCACGCCGCCGACTATGCCCACAAGCATGGCGTAGTGCTCAAGGGCGACATACCTATCGGCATCAGCCGCACCAGCGTGGAAGCATGGAGCAATCCCGGACTCTTCTGCCTGGAAAGCCAAGCCGGCGCACCACCCGATGCCTTTGCCCGCGACGGACAGAACTGGGGCTTCCCCACCTACAACTGGCAAGCCATGGCTGCCGAGCGCTACCAGTGGTTTGCACGCCGCTTCACCAAGATGGCCGACTACTTCGATGCCTACCGCATCGACCATATCCTCGGCTTCTTCCGCATCTGGGAGATTCCCTGTACCACCAAGAGCGGTCTGCTGGGCCACTTCAATCCTGCCATGCCATTCACCGTTGACGAGATTACACAATGGGGTATCGCCTTCTGCAAGGAACGTCATGCCACCCCCTTCACCATGGGCGACGAGACCG
Organism: uncultured Bacteroidales bacterium; assembly: GCA_947367415.1. GTDB lineage: Bacteria > Bacteroidota > Bacteroidia > Bacteroidales > Bacteroidaceae > UBA1189. The sequence continues at coordinate 2,025 of CANBEE010000179.1, read as the reverse complement.
ATGTGCTCTTCGTGGAGGACCCCTATCAACCCGGCACCTACCACCCGCGTATCAACGGCTTCGATACCGAGTCATTCAAGGCCCTACCCGAGAACGAGCGCAAGGCATTCTACGCACTTCACGACCACTTCTTCTACCATCGCCACAACGACTTCTGGTACCGCGAAGCCATGAAGAAGCTGCCCGCCCTCATCGATGCCACCGACATGCTCGTCTGCGGCGAGGACCTCGGCATGATACCCGCTTGCGTGCCCACCGTGATGAACGAGCTGCGCATCCTCTCACTTGAGATACAGCGTATGCCCAAAGCCTATGGATGCACTTTCGACAACCCGGCCAACTACCCCTACTACTCCGTATGTACCACCTCTACCCACGACATGAGCGGTATACGCGGTTGGTGGGAAGAAGACCCCACACTCACCCAGCGCTACTGGAACGAGATGCTGCACCAGCGCGGCAAGGCACCTAGGGAGTGTGAGGCATGGATATGCGAGAGCATCGTGCGCCAGCACCTCGACTCGCCTGCCATGCTCACCATCCTCCCTTTGCAGGACTGGATGGCCATGGACGAGCATCTGCGCTACCCCGACCCAGCCTTCGAGCGCATCAACGTACCTGCCAACTCAAATCACTACTGGCGCTACCGCATGCACCTCACCCTGGAAGAGCTCCTCGAGGCCGAAGACCTCAACCGTCTGGTAGGTCGCCTCGTCCGTCAGGCTGGACGATGAAGGGAGGTAAGTTTTTGAGTTTGTGAGTTTAGAGTTTAATTGTCATCTCGAGACGGAGTGAGTGAGAGTCTCTCGCTTTGCTTGGGATGACACTTATCGTATTTTCTGTTATCGTACACGCTTTGCGTGTCCTCGTCAATTGCCTACCGCTCCAGCCAAGCCATGAAATCATCCACCCGCGATCGGCTCACGGTGAGTTCCACAGGCGATTCCACAAAGGGGACTATGCGCAAGCGTCCACTCTGCTTCACAATGCTCTTGATACCATTTGAGGCTATGATACAGCTACGCGAAATCTTGAAGAACTTCTCAGGGTCGAGCACTTCGGACACCACATCGAGCGATGCATCAAGCACATAGCGGCAAGCAGCCGATGTGACCACATAGTTGCACTTCTCCTCAGAGCATATATAGGCAATATCCGCTGTAGGAACAGGGACTATACGATCATTGAACTTTACCACCAAACGTTCCCTATAGCGTTTGGGTTCAGATAGGTTATTCATCACGGCAACCATATCTGGTTTTTCGCTTCGGGCACGGCAACGCGACACGGCACGCTGCAAGGCCTCAGGTGCAATGGGCTTGAGCAGATAATCTACGCTACCCGCCTCAAAGGCTTTGATGGCATAGGTATCGTAGGCGGTAGTCATGATGACCTTTCCCTCTACATCTACCTTTCGGAATATCTCGAAGCACACGCCATCGGCCAGCTCGACGTCCATGAATAGTATGTCTGGCTTGTGCGAGGGGGTTTGCAGCCATTCTACCGCACTGGCTACGGAGGTGACTGTGCCTATCACGGTGAGGTCGGCGCAGTACTGTCCTAGCATTCTCACGAGGTTGTGCTGCGCCATTATTTCATCTTCTATGATTAGTGCTGTCATGGGTGTATGGGTGTTGTGTGTTATAGTAGCGGTATCGATACCCGGTAGCGCTCTTCGTTGCAGTCGGTCACCATGTCTTGTGCCGATAGGGTGTGGTAGTGCTCACGGATGTATTTCTGTCCGAGCCCGGTCGATGCCTCACGTGTATATTTGGGCAATATGTTGTTCTCTATTACAAGTTGGTCCTCATGGGACGATATGGTGATGTGTAGGGGATTGTCTACGTTCACTGCATTGTGCTTGAAGGCATTCTCTACAAGTAGCTGTACGGCACACGGCACTACCATGCGTCGCATGGCTTCGTCGGTGATGTCGTACCTTACCTCGAATCCGTCGGCAAACCTTACCTTCTGCAGGGCTACATATTCCTGTAAGAAGGCTATCTCCTCGCGCAGTGGGACGAC
>CANBEE010000178.1 GCA_947367415.1 uncultured Bacteroidales bacterium | reverse complement strand
TCATCGACCGCGTACCTCACAAGCTGCTCTATGTGTTGGGCCTCTTGGCCGCGTTGGCCACCTGGTTTGTCGTCATTACCGGCATCAATGGCATGGGCACCCTCTGGCTCTTCTCTATCCTGTGGGGTATCAACGGTGGTATCTCCGTGCAGATTTTCTATGCCCTGTGGGGTTCAGAGCTGTTCCCCGCTAAGTTCCGTGCCGGAGCACAAGGACTCATGTTCTTTGTTGTTCGTGGTCTGTCAGCAGCTTGGGGATTGGCGTTCACCTATATCTATGGTGAGAATGGCGAAGGATTCACCGTAGCAGCCTATTGCATGATTGCCCTCTTGCTCATCTCACTTGTTGTGGGCGTCATTGGATGTCCCAACACCAGAGGCAAGTCGCTTGAGCAGATTACCCGCGAACGCTATGGGAATGATTATTAACTCTCCGCTTCTGCCACAGTTCATCAGACAAGGAATCGGGCAAAGAGGATAAACCAACCAGGAGGGTGTGTCGACCGACACACCCTCCTTTTCTTCATTCGCACCACTCATTAGGAATATGATGAAGGTCCATTGCCTTGTGTACAGAAACACACGTTTATTCTACCCGTAAGCAATTGTATCAGTATATGTTACAAATTGTAAGTTTTTTGTAAGTCCCTTTTTGATGCTAAATTGTGCGATAAAGTGTATATTTGCATTGCATTAACAAGACATAACTTTACAGACGATGAATACACCCACAAGATATTTCCTATTATTATTGGTATCGACGATTTCGATGCCGGCTTTTGCTTGGCTCGATGGCGACAGCTTCTATCCCCGCTTGGCACGCGAAGACTGGCTCACAGCTCAGGACAAGGAAACGCTGCTCGATGACATGTCGCACAATGCCGACATCCTTGTCATCGACGGCGTGGAGTACATGACAGCCTACTCGCCACTCGAACTTATCCGTGGCCAGCGACGTTATTATGAAATGTATGACGGACTGCTCTCTTCGTGGGAAGGACTCAACTTTACGGCTTTCTGGGGCGATGAGGCCAATAAGCGGCATAACTCCTGGAAGTGTCACCTGCAAGTCGTTGGTGACAGCCTTTGCTTGATGGAGATAAAGTATATAGAGTGGCTGCGTATCTATGACTCGAAAGTGCATAAGGGTCGCTTTGCCGATACGCTTGCCGTGCCTCAAGATACGATATGGATGCGTATGGAGGAGTTCACCGACTGCCGTTTCGTTGACGGGCGCATGTTCCTGCCTATTGTTTCGGGCACCGTGTTTGCCAAGCAGCGCAACCTCGCTCCACGCCCAGAAGAGTGGAGTTCTGCCAACAAGAGCCCCGAAGATATGCGCACCTATCTGCGTTGGGTCGAGGAGCCTGTATATAGAATAGTCTTCGAGGAGGGACGCATGGTGTCGATGGAGGCGATGAACGAACCGATTACTGCCGAGGAGCATCGCGCCTTTGTCGTACGTACGGCACTGATAGCCGTAGCCCTCGTACTGTTGGTGGCCATCCTCTTCGTGCTGCGTGACTATCGCCGCAAGCGTCACTATCTGCATATGTACGAGGCATTGCAGAAGAATCAGGCACAGCTCGTTACCGCCCAGGAGTTGTCGGAGGAGGAACCCGAGAAGCGACCCTTGACACGCGAGGAGGTCGTGGCCCTGTATCGTGACAACTTTGCCCTCAGCCGCGAGCAGTTCCGTCTCAGTGGTTGGCCGCAACGGTTGGAGAAGATGAGCGCCACGCTTCAGGCAGATATGCCGATGCTGGGTGCCGATGAGCGCGGGCGCCTGTCAAAGGCACTCGACGAGTGCTTCATACAGGTGAATGTGAACCTGCGCAGCGAAGGCCGCCTGACCAACGATGATGTGCGCTGCTGCTTGCTGGCCATGCTTGGCTGTCCGCTTACGGTGATAGGTGCCTGCCTCGGCAGTTCGGCCGAAGCAGTACAGACCCGCAAAAGCCGCCTCAAGGACAAACTGCCAAAGGATGTATTTGAGTGGGTGTTTGCGAAGAATTGAAATAAACATATAACTATATAAAGATGAAAAAAACATTATTCTGTATCGCCGCACTCGCATTGGCACTCAGCATGGCCAGCTGCGGCAACAAGGAAGGTGCAGCCAAGGAAGGTGCCAAGAAGGAAAATGCGAAGAAGGCAACCGCCAAGAAGGCAACTTCGAAGAAGAAGAAAAACCTGCTGATGCCCAACGCCAGCGGCCTCCCCTACGAGATGTTGGTGGTGATGGACGATGCCCAGTGGGACCGTCCCTTGGGCCGTGCCGTGTTCAACGTGCTCGACAGCGATGTGCCCGGACTGCCCCAGTCGGAGCGCTCGTTCCGCATCTCACGCGTTGAGCCCGACGGCTTCAACAGCAACATGTTCAAGATTATGCGCAACGTCATCAAGGTGGATATTCAGAACATCTACACCCAGCCCAAGTTCAAGTTTGCCCGCAACGTGTATTCCTATCCGCAGATGATCATGACCCTGCAGGCACCCGACGAGGAGAGCTTGACCGAATACATCAACAACAACCAGCAGTCCATCATCGATTTCTTCACCAAGGCCGAGATGAACCGCGAGATTGAGAACCTTCGCGAGCGCCACAATCCCGAGGTTTCGCGCCTGGCCGAGGAGATACTCGATGTCGACATATGGGTACCTTGGGAACTCAACAAGTTCAAGACGGGCAAGGATTTCCTGTGGGCCTCGACGAACGTGGGCAAGAAGGATATGAACCTCGTGCTCTATTCCTATCCCTACACCGATAAGAATACCTTTACGCTCGACTACTTCCTCCAGAAGCGCGACTCGGTGATGAAGGCCAATATTCCCGGTGGCCCCAAGGGAAGCTACATGACTACCAACCACGACTATGTATATGTGGAGGATGGCACCGTGCGTGGCAAGTATGCACAGATTGCCCGTGGCCTCTGGCGCATCCAGGGAGACCGTATGGGAGGCCCCTTCGTGTCGCACTCCCGAGTGGACGAGGCGAATGGCCGTGTCGTTGTAGCCGAAGCCTTCATCTACGCTCCCGAATCGCTCAAGCGCGACCTCCTGCGCCGTATGGAAGCAGCCCTCTACACCTTGCAGCTGCCTCAGCAGGATGGTGTAGTGGACATCTCCTACAATCTGGACGAAATAGTGATAGAGCCAGAGATATAGTAATGCCATCGCAGCCAATCCTTATGGCGAAAGTTCATAAATAGGTTGGCTTTGGCACAGCGCAGCGCCGACGCGGTGTGAAAGCGTCGGTTCTCGGACAAGCCGAGGGCTTCGCTACTGACGACGACAGAAGCTTCAGCTTCACCAAGGAGTGCCAATTTTATTTGAGATCCTCACGTAACTATCAGTACTTACGTGCAAGTACTGCAGTATTTAAGGCCAAGTACTAGAGTACTTACGGCTAAGTACTAGAGTACTGACAAGGAAGTACTGGATTTTTGGGGAATGGAATTTTTCCTGTGTCCCTAAAAAAATCATCCCGACAGAGCGTAGCGACGAGGGATCTCTGTGAGATTTTTCGCTATGCTCAAAATGACATACCATAGTACTCCCCCTCCCCTCATTATATATAGTATTCCAAGATAACTTCTGCCAAAGCCAACCTATTTATAAACTTTCGCCATATATAAAGGGGCTCTTTTGCCTATCAGATATGCAAAAAATGCCGATTTCATCGTAGTCGAGGAAATTGTAACTATTTTGTAACCCCAATTACTTGCTCAAGGGGGTGATATACTATAACTTTGTATCAACATCATTCGAAAACAGAATCTAATATGATGAAACTACGTGTATTTATAGTTACAATGATGCTTTCGTCTATGGTAGCTGTAGCTCAAGAAACTTATAAAGAATTCTATGAGCGCATAGAACGTAGCGACCATCTGTCGCATGCTGACAAAAAGGAACTTGTGGAAAATATGACAAGAGGAGACGGAGCCGACTTATATATTAATGGAGAAAAGTTCCTCATTTCAAAGTCTCCCCTATCAGAATATGGCAATATCTTGTTTAATGACATGTTAGGGGCAAGTGCTGGGTTGAGTTTCGCTTATGTTTGGGGAGATTACTCTCATACAGGTGGACAGATTGATTATGATTGGACATTGATGGATGGAAAACTGTATATGACAAACATCCATCACGCGCTCCCCTATATAGCAAGTCCTACGGCAAGAGATGCTGAGAGAAACGCCAGGTTGTATCATTGGGTCATTTATTCTGAGGACACTATATATAATCGCATAGAACGCCTCACTGGATGTGAGTTCACCCAAACACAAGTGAACAATGAACCCGAGTCATGGACTTCTGATTTACAGGTGGAACTCCCTCTCAGCAATTTCACAGGAGTGCTGTATGCCAAGAGAGCCAACACAGCACCTCGCCCTAAGAAAACGGACGGCAAAGTCGAGGAGGATTTTCCCGAATATGTAAAATGGTATAAAGAACCTATCTATAAACTGATATTCGAGAACGGAGTGTTGATTACTAAAGTCCCGATGATAGAACCTATTCCCTTAGCTACAATCAAGCGGATAGCAGCAGGCATTGTTACTTCTGTCGTGATTCTGGCGCTTTTACTTGTGATTTGCTTTATTGCTAAGGATAATCGTCGCAAACGTCAGTACCTACAAATGTATACGGCCTTACAACATAACCAACAACAACTCGTCAATGCTCAGATACAGGAAGAAGAAGCACAGGTAACGCAACTGCAGAACCGAGAAGAAGTGCTTTCCATATATCGGGACAACTTCACTATCTGTAACCAGAGATTCAATCTGCATAGATGGGCGAGACGGCTTGATACAATGGCTACGAGTATGCATCCCGCACCATTGTCCGCGACAGAACGGAAGGAACTGTCGCAACTGCTAGACGAATGCTTCATCCAGGTAAATACGAACTTGCGTAGTGAAGGAAAGCTAACTCATGATGATATGCGTTGCTGTCTGTTGGCCCTACTTGGTTGCTCGGTTCAAGTAATAGGAATGTGTATAGGTAGTTCTGCCGAAGCAGTTAAGACGCGCAAAAGTCGCTTGAAAGAGAAACTCCCCAAGGACATATTCGAATGGGTGTTTGCAAAGTGAGTATTCCAGAAGATAAATAGAACCCTGTATGTAAAATAACAAACTTAATGATTATGAGAAGAATTTTATTGGTATTGGTAGCCCTGTTCATAGGGTTTGGCAGCGTGAGTGCGAAGAAACGTAAGGAAGTAAAGAGCGACCTTGTGGGAGTGTGGCAACAAGCCGGAACTATGGACGGGAAGCTACAAGCAAGGCCTATATTGAAAATCATCGATGCTGACGGAACGTTCTCTACGATGTTTGTCTACAGTGGTAATTCAAGCGGTAGAATGACTCAAATAGGAACGTACAAAATCATGAACGACAGCATTTATAAAGAAACCATTACGAACCATTTTATCCGTAGTCAAGAGGGGACGACTGTGCCTATCAAATACCGCTTTGCCGATGATGCCAAGGAAGTGCTTATCCTCGAATTTGAAAATGGGGCAGGCAAGGCCGTATTCCGTGAAATGTGGCTGCGTATTTCTGCGAAGGCTATTGCTAAATAAATTAACTGTCGCCCTTATAAGGGCGACAGTTAATTTGGAATTGTCCTACGCCGCGTTCAATAGTTTTCCACTCCAAATGTCGGATGAACCAACTTTACCGCTAGAACGTCAGCTTGAAGTTCATGCCGGCTGAGAATTCAGGCTTACTCCCCTGCAAGTATTGTGGACGCTCATAAGCAATCGAGGGCTGCATGC
>CANBEE010000177.1 GCA_947367415.1 uncultured Bacteroidales bacterium | reverse complement strand
GTGCATGTGTCTTTGTGCAAGGTGGAGTTTGTTTTTTCATTTTCTTCTTATTATATTTGCATCAGAAATTATAATGAAATATCATGAAAAGAAGATTCTTGCGTGCTGCCTTGTGCCTTGGACTGCTGGGAACTGCTCCAGTGACGTATGCACAGTCTGTATTGCCCTTGGTGGAGCAGACATTGCCTAATCCCGACAATGAACCGGCACCCGTACATCCTGTGCCTCATCCACGCCAGCTCAAGTGGCAAGAAACTGAGTTCTACGCATTCTTTCATTACGGAATGAATACTTATACCAATCGTGAGTGGGGCTATGGTAACGAAGACCGTGCCACCTTTGCACCGACAGCGGCTCCTAATCCACGTCAGTGGCTAGAAGTGGCTAAAGCTGCAGGTATGCGTGGAGGTATCGCCGTGGTGAAGCATCACGATGGTTTTTGTTTATGGCCTACGGCGACCACTGAGCACAATGTCACCAACTCGGGCAATGACTATGGCAGGCAAACCAATATTCCGCGCGACTTTGCTGAGGCTGCACGTGACCTAGGGATGAAGTATGGATTCTACATCTCCCCTTGGGACAGAAACAGTGCATTGTATGGTACGGAACGCTATGTGAAAGAGGTGTTCCTGCGCCAATGTGCGGAGATTGCCCAATATGGTACGGACCAGTTTGAGATGTGGTTTGACGGTGCCAATGGTGGTGATGGCTACTATGGTGGCGAGGAGGGCCGACGCAGTATCGACCGTGCCACCTATTATGATGTGCCCAACCTGCGCGATACAGTACATCGAGTGTGTCCCGACTGTGTGCTTTGGGGCGTTGGTGGCGAAGCACGTTGGATTGGTAATGAAGCCGGATGGGCTGGACAGACCAACTGGAGCACGGAGAATCGTGACTATGTGCCCGAGAAAAATGGCATGTATGGAACCGAAGATGGCTGGTTCTGGCTACCGGGAGAGAGTGATGCCAAGGCTACCAACCGTGGCTGGTTCTGGCATGAAGGCGAAAGTCCGCTCAGTCCCGAACGTCTGTTTCAAATGTATCTGGAGACGATTGGGCGCAATTCGACCCTTATCCTCAATATTCCTCCCAACCAGGCTGGCGTGCTGCCCGATGCTTCGGTTGAGGCTCTTACGAAGATGGGCGAGCTGGTGCAGCAACGTCTGAGTGCTGACCTTGCAGCCAAAGCTTCTGTCACGGCCGACCATGTGCGTTCGGCAGGTGTTGCACGACACTATGAACCTATCAATATGACAGATGGCGACAAGGAAACCTATTGGGCCACGAATGATGGCGAGACTACTGCTACCATCACCCTTTCATGGGACTCTCCTCAGACGGTACGTTACGTGGAGCTGATGGAGTACATTGCCAAAGGGCAGCGTGTGCGTAAGTTCCATATTGAGGCTCTCTCTCTGGATGGCACGTGGATTCCTTGTGCAATGCAAGTGGAGACCACAACGATTGGCTACAAGCGTATCGTTCCACTCAATGGAAGCACTGCTGCCAGTTATGATGAGGGCTTGCAGGTCAAGGCTATGCGTATTGTCATCGAGGATAGTAAGGCTTGCCCGCTCATTAGCCGAGTGGCCGTATATTAATGAAGGAGAATGGATAACCGAAACAGGAAATGAAGATGAAAAGACAAAGAATATATACCGTATTGCTGGCCCTTATAAGCTTTGCAGGTGTTGCGAGCGCACAAAATATTCAGTTCGAGGGCAAAGACTTTCAGAACATAGGCGTATACGACACTTGGGAGGAGTCGCCATTTCGTACAGGCAAGCTCAAGGGTAACTATGCCGTAGTCGATAATCCCGAGCGGGATAGCGTCAATAATTCATATCGTGTGTTGGCTATACAGCGTTCCCGTTATGGAAGTAACACTTTCGGTGTGCGTATCGACCTGCGTGAACCGTTTGAACTGACACCAACGGAGAAGTACATACATCTGCTTGTTCACCGTTCCTATAGTGGGCGCATTATGGTGGTAGGACTTGGCAAGCGCACCGACCGCAATGCTCAGCCTGTCGATACCGAACAGTTCTGGGCTATGACCACAGAGGATGTGCCTGGAGATAGCTGGCAGCGTGTATCATTGGCCATTAAGGGTGCCGGAGGAATAGAGATACATAGTCTTGTGGTGGTGCCCGACTGCGAATCGCCGCATAACTATACGGAAGATGCCATCTGCTATGTCGATGGAGTGGTGTTCAGTGATAGCCCGCTCAATACGACGTCGTCCTCTTCGGCGGCTTTGTTGCCAGCTTTGTTGTCAGAATGTCTTGTCAGCAACACTAACCGCAACGGTGAGGTGACATTGTCCGATGGCAGTCAGCTGATGAGCTATGAGCACCCTGCCGGGAAAAGCTTGCGTGTAAAGGTGCGTCCCGAGGTGGGATTCACGCATGATGGCATGATGGTGCATTACGGGTATGGCGAAGAGCGCAAGCATGTACATATCCCTGCACGTAAGGTCAATCGGAAGGGATTCTGCACCATTCCTGCGAAATATATGAATGGTGTGGTGGAGCTGGAAGGTTTGTTTGTAGAGGTGAGGTAGCAAAAAACGATTCATCATGATAATGATGGGGATATTTTTATTAATTTTGCGCACCGAAAACGAAAACTCCTTTATTATATAGTATGAATCCCAAACTCAAAGGATACCTGCTCGGCATTATAGCTGCTGCTACATACGGCCTGAATCCCTTGTTCACGCTGCCCCTTTATGAGGCAGGCATGAATCCTGATTCGGTGCTCCTGCTGCGTTACCTGTTTGCCATTCCCAACTTGGGGATGAAGCTCTTGTGGCGTGGACGCAATTTCAGAGTAAAGCGCCGTGAGCTACCTCCCATCATCAGTCTCGGACTGCTGTTTGCCCTCTCGTCGCTCATGCTCTTCCAAAGCTACAGCTATATGGATGCAGGAGTGGCCTCTACGATACTCTTCATATATCCCATTATTGTAGCCGTCATTATGGCTGTGGTGTTCAAGGAGAAGTTGACCAAGCAGACCATCCTCTGCATACTCACAGCTGTGAGTGGCATTGCGCTGCTCTATCGGGGCGACGATGGGAGTACGCTCAATCTCATGGGCATGACGCTGGTGCTGGCTTCGGCATTTTCGTATGCCATATATATTGTAGGTATCAACAAGACCTCCCTGCGCAACGTGGCTACATTGAAGGTGACCTTCTATGTCATTCTCGTGGGATCCAGCCTCTTTGCCGTGCGATTGCTCGTGGCACACGACTTCCATGTGCCACCTGTCAGTGAGTGGTATTTATGGCTCAATATTCTCTGCCTGGCTGTGTTCCCTACGGCACTATCGCTGCTCTGCACTACCAAAGCCATACAGTTTATCGGTGCCACCCCAACGGCTATTCTGGGTGCTCTGGAGCCATTGACGGCAGTTGTTATCGGTGTCCTGGTGTTTGGCGAAGCGCTCACTTTGCATATTGCAATCGGTTTGCTGCTTATTATCGTGTCTGTCACCTTTGTCGTGTCCGACGGTACGATATCCCTGCATCTCACTCGATTCCGTAAGATGTTTCCCAAGATTACTCGGAAGCTGAAATTCAAGAAATAGTAAAAAGCAATTTCTAAGTGTGATTGCGAAAAAGGGAAAGTTACTTTTCCCCATTTCTCTTTAGCCAACAATAGTATCCCAACTTATACAGCTTGAAGCCGATAAGGCTGGGTGACGGCCCGCAGAGCTGTTGGGTAAGGCGTTGCTCGTGTCGCTGGAAACGGTTGGCTGCCCAGCTCTCTAATCTGAAGCGGCGCAGTATGCGGTAGCTGCTGAGGAGCGCTGAGTGCCCTTGCATGGTAGTCTCCATGGTGGCGAGGTTGCGCACTGCCGAGCGGGTCTTTTCGAGGAATACTTCATTGGACTCCAGCCCTATGTGGCGTAGTGGGTTATCAATGTGGCGTATCTGTGCTTGCCGGCGCATCAGTTCGATGCCAAAAAGCGTGTCTTCGTGGCCATAGCCGCAGACAGACCCGTCGAACCGTATAGCTTGGAATATGTCGCGACGAATGCAGAAGTTGAAGGGTGTGAACTGCTCATAAGGCCGTTGGGTGCGGTACTTTGCTGCACGCCGCTTGTCGGCTTGCTTCTCATAGGCATAACGTAGGCTCAGCGTGGGGGAGGGTAGGGTGTCGGCATGGCATAGGCCGCCACAGATAACCTCGGCATCGGTATGGCGCAGATAGTCGGCTATGAAGGTGGAGCTGATGACTTCGGCGTCGCAGTCCATGAAGAGTAGCCATGGATATTGGGCCTCGTTGGCCAGACGATTGCGTATGCGTGCTCTTCCGAGATTCTCCGTCATCTCTATGAAGCGGCAGTGGGCAAGGGCGTTTATCTCCCGATTCTTCTCCTTATATATATAGGTGGGCGAGGCATCGTCGGCTACGATGATTTCGTAGGTGATACCTGCCTGCTCGGCTTGCCGGTGCAGCGCGCTTACGAGGCTACGGCAGTCGTAATTGTATGTGGGGATAAGTATCGAGAGCATATCGCTTGTGTCGGTAGGCTTAGAATGCAAACAGCAGCGGCAATGCGAATATCATCACTACACCCATGAGGATTTGTAGTGGAAGACCCACCTTGACGAAATCCATGAAGGTGTATTGTCCTGCTGGCATCACCAGGGCATTGGGTGGAGTGGAGAAGGGGGAAGCAAAGCACATCGAAGCCGCTACGGTGACAGCAAAGAGGAAGGGGATGGGGCTCACACCTATGCCAATCGCACACTGCAGGGCGATGGGTGCCATCAACACGGCGGTCACCGTATTGCTGATGAAGATGGTCATGATTGATGTAGCGAAGTACACAGCTGCCAAGGCTACGTGGGGGCTGCTGGTTCCGAAGGTGTTGACGATGAAGTCGGCAATCATCGATGATACTCCCGTCTTCTCCAATGCCGTCGACATGGGCAGCATGGCGGCAAAGAGCACGATGGTCTGCCAGTTGATGGTCTTGTAGGCCGCCTCCACGCTCCTCACACATCCCGTGATAACCATCAAGACCGCTGCCAGCAGCACTGCTGTGACGGGGGCTACGGGGATGGAGTCGATACACATCATCACAATCATCGCTATCATAATTAGTGCCGCTACGGGAGCCTTGTAGTCGAGTGTCACCTTGGCCGCTTCTTGCAGCGGTTCGCCCAGCACAACCCAGTTGTTCGACTCGTTGCGCAGGCGTGCAATATCCTTCCATGCTCCCTGTACGAGCAGTACGTCAGAGTCGTGTATCTTCTCGTTGCCTAGGTTGTGGAGTAGGTAGTCGTTCTGTCGTCTGATGCCCAGCACGTTGATGTTGAACTTGCTTCTCAGTCCTATCTCGAGAATCTTTCGGCCTATCATCGACGATGAGGGCATGATGAGGATTTCGGCAATACCTATATCATAGAAGTCGAGCGAGGTATTCGATGAGCTGCCCTCTATCTCATCGGTGTGGTTGTCGATGAGGCGGAGCGAGAAGTCCTCGGTCAGCTGCTGCACCTTCTCAATCTCGCCCGAGAGGTACAGCACATCACCCTGCTGCAGCATCAGGGTGGGCGATGCCAACTGCTGGTTTACAGTGCGCACAAACTTGTTGTGTCCGGCACTTCGGCGCAGCTCGATGACGTTTACACCATATTTACGGTAAATGTCGAGGTCGATGATGGTCTTGTTGATGACCTTCGAAGCCTCGTTCACATGTACGCGGAATAGGTTTTCCGACAAACCATACTCCTTCACCAGCTCGCCCAACGACTTTCCGCCCTGCTTGCT
>CANBEE010000176.1 GCA_947367415.1 uncultured Bacteroidales bacterium | reverse complement strand
GAACGACAAGCTTGTTTCTATCAAGGGCAACGGCTTCGAGGTTCAGTTCGATATGGCACAGGGTACTATCCACCAGCTCACCTATGGTGACGCGGTAGTCATCGCAGCCGGTGGCGGTCCGCGCCTCAACGCCTTCCGCGCCTTCGTGAGCAACGACAACTGGTGCTACCAGCCCTGGTTCCAGAACGGTCTCCACAACCTCCAGCACAAGGCAGTCAGTGGCGATGGTATCGTGAATAAGGATGGTACCGTTACGCTCACCTTCACCGTAGTGTCACAGGCTCCCAACGGTGCACGCCTCAACAGCAAGAATGGCCGTTACGACAGCGGTATCCACGAGCTCGTGGAGCAGACCCAGTTGCCCTTCGGTGAGAACGACTTCAAGTTCACCACCAACCAGGTGTGGACCGTATATCCCGACGGCTCCATCGAGCTGCAGTCGGCCATCACATCGAATAATCCATCACTCGTGCTTGCACGCCTCGGCTACGAGATGCAGGTGCCTGCCCAGTATGAGCGCTTCAGCTACTATGGCCGTGGCCCCATCGACAACTACAACGACCGCAAGACAGGTCAGTTCATCGAGCAGTTCAACTCTACCGTAGCCGAGCAGTTCACCAACTGGCCCAAGCCCATGCAGATGGGCAATCACGAGGAGACTCGCTGGGCATCGCTCACCAATAAGGCTGGCCGTGGTATGCTCGTAGTGAACGAGAACCCCTATGCCGTAGGCGTAACAAGCAACAGTGCCATGGACCTCACCATGGTTACCCATCCTCACCGCTTGCCCAAGAGCGACGTCACCTACCTTACTGTGGATGCTGTAGTGACAGGCTTGGGAGGTAACTCATGCGGCCAGGGCGGTCCGCTCGTACACGACCGTGCCTTCGGTGCTCCCACTCGCATGGCCTTCATCATCCGTCCTGCTAATGCCGAGCGTGGTGCCAATGTGGCTACCGCTGGCGACAAGCCTCTGCTCATGACCCAGCAGAAGAATGGCGATATCGTCATCGAGAGTGGCATTGAGGGTGCTACCGTGATGTACAAGATTGGCACAGGACGCAAGGCCAAGGCCGTGAAGTACACCGAGCCCATTCCCTTCCGCGATGGAGGTAGCATCACAGCCTATTATAAGGAGAAGCCCGAGATTAAGGTGACCATGACCTTCGCCAAGATTGAGAAGATCAATACCGAGGTTATCTTCACCAGTAGCGAGGAGTCGGGTGAGGGCAATGCACGCCACCTCGTGGACAACGATGCTAACACCATTTGGCACACCATGTACTCGGTGACCGTAGCCAAGTATCCCCACTGGGTAGACCTCGATGCTGGCGAGGTAAAGACCATCACCGGCTTCACCTACCTACCCCGTCAGGACAGTCCTAACGGCAACATTAAGAACTACCGCTTACAGGTATCTGACGATGCCAAGACATGGAGTGAGCCCGTAGCCGAAGGCGCCTTTGCCAATGACAACAAGCTCAAGCGCGTGATGCTCGACAAGCCCGTCAAGGCTCGTTACATCCGCTTCACCGCACTCAGCTCACAGGCAGGCAACGACTTCGCCTCAGGTGCTGAGCTGGGCATCTTGGCCGAGTAATACAGATGTGCTGAAATAGCAAAAACCGCCTTTTCATCGGGCTTTTCCGTGAAAAGGCGGTTTCTGTTTTGTTTGCACTGAGCGGGGGGGTATTAGGGGTGGTTTCTTCCTTGCCACGTTTTTGCCACGCTTTTGTCACACCTGTTTTCTTGGTGCGTAGCGATGAAAACAGTACATTTGCACAGAGTAACTACAAATACATGTTGGCGATAATCTTAAAAACTGATTCTTATATATGAAGCGTATATTGTATATCGTGTTGTTGATGGCTTTGGTTGGTCTTGCGGCCTGCAGCAAGAAGGATAAGGAGGAGGTGCAAGCCCCCAAGAAGGTGCATATCGAGTTCACTGCCTATCAGGAGCTGGAACTCGCCTATCGTGCACACGGCAGGTTTAATAAGGACAAGAAGGACAAGCGGAGCCTGTCTGAAGCCGAATACCACTTTGCCAATGTGGTGGTGCGCGATGATTCCACCGATTCCCTACGCGTAAAGGCACTTTATATGTTGCATAATATTGAGTCGTACGGTGCTTACGGACGTACCAACTATGCCAAGGCGCTGATGTATATCAACCGCTGCATCGAGTATGCCAAGGCTGGCGTAGGCAATGACATCAACTTGGCACAATACTATGCCCACAAGGGCGACGACCTGTGGCACTACGGCGAGATTGACTCGGCCATCCACTATTGCCACAAGGCAATGAGCTTCCCTGTGCGACAGAACTGGACGGACTATATCGTGGCTTACGTGCTGAAGCACATCTATCATAACCGACAAATCCCCGACTCGGCAGCCTATTACCAACAGCGCTTCGAGGAGGCAGCTGTCATCCCCTTGGGACAGATTCGTGGCCTCGACGTTCATTCTCCTCAGTCGGCCTCGGCCTTCAAGGCCGAGATGGAGCGCACTATCGCCCAGTCCAAGAAATCGAAGGACTGCGCATGCCCGGGAGCAAAGACGCCTGCTGCCACTCAGCAACCCACAAAAAAAGAGGTTCCATCAGGCCTATCGCCTTTTGCAATCAGAATAATCGTGCTGCTTATCATCGCCATGCTCTTCACCGCGTGGTATATATATAAGAATAAGAAGAGGCCGCCGAGGGTATACGAATATGGGGACACTCCACAGCAGGAGGCCGAAGAGACTCAGCCCCAACTCACCGAAGAGGAGCGTGGCGAAACCTTTGCCTTGCCCGAGTCACTGATACTGCGCCGCAGCCTTGCCGATGGTCGCCGTGCCTTCGAACACACCACCAGCTACGACGACCTCAACACGATGCAGATAAAGGAGAAGGAGCTCTACGATATGGCTTTCGAGGCCACACGCGACGTGGAGAGTTCGCTGTTCGCCGCATTCAAGGAGGCTTGTGCCACGCTCATCGAGAACGCCGAACTCAACGACCAAGAGCTCATCTGCTGCTTCTGCACCTACCTTGGCTACAGCAACAATGTCATTGCCTATATCGGTCACACCACTCCCGGCACCATCCGCAAGCGCAAAGACCGCATCAAGAAGAAACTCCCCACCGACTTCTGCGATGTGATATTCGGCGGTAAGGGATAGGTGCATGGTTCAGGGTGAGATTAGCTGACCATTGAGCGTGGCTCTCATCTGCAACTAATAATAATGGTTAAAGTTGGGCATCTCGTTTCACTTTTTGTAACGTTAAGTTGTACGAACGGGATTTATTGCTTTCCTTTGCTTGTCGTTACAAAAGGATTAATAATCAAACCACAATGAAACCAACCAAACTACTTCTCGCCCTTGCCGTGGCGGTGCTGCTGGGGGCATGTACACCGAGGAAGCAGCAACCGGAAGATTGTCTCAAGCATGCGTTAGAGACGGTTGAACGTATCAAGGTGGCAGGATACGAAATAGAAGAGAAAGTGAAGGCACCTTATGAGAAGGACTGGAGCAGCATCCGACACAACAGGTTTGTAGAACAAGATAATCCACAAGATACGACTATCGGAGCATCAGCCCTACGCTACGGTGAGGATGGCTGGATATTCAGTGTATACGACGGTATAAATCTCGCCTCTTTCAATCACGACGAGAAGCGGATAGTTGTAGAGGACTTCCTGGATACAAAGAGTCAGGCACTCCCGTTCCGCATGTATCATCCCCCCTTCTTCAGCTATGTAAAGAGCCTCATCCGTTATATGCTGACTACCACAGACAGTATCAACCTTGACGTGGAGGAAACGGATGAAGACTTTATCTATAAGCTCTCCATCTACGAAGACAGGCAGGTGGAGTTCTTCGGACGTGCCTACAAGATGCCAGAGAATCCTTTTGCCCTCAGCGAGGAGGATGCTTACTCCTACTACACGCTATGGATTCGCAAGGGAGATGCTATGCCTTATAGATATTTGAGGGAGATGAGCCATAACGTGCAGGATGTCACTTGCCATCATGCAGAATGGAGTGAGGAGGTTACGACCTCTCCCATCGTTGCAACAGACCTCATACTTCTGCATGGGAGCTACAAGGTACATTATGTCGGCAGGAGGGATATGGACAAAGAGGCCCGGCAGAACGAACAGCTTATAGGCAAGGCCGCTCCCGAGTGGACATTGAAAGATATGAACGGGAAGTCGGTGGCGCTAAGTTCCTTGCGTGGCAAACCTACGATTATCAACCTGACGGGCCTTGGCTGTGGTCCTTGCGCACAGGCCTATCCCGAACTGGTAGAGCTGAGCAAACGCTATAACATAGTATCTATCGAATCATGGGGAAAAAGTGCACAGAGCCTGAGCGACTATGCTACCCATCACAAGATAAGCTACCCGATGCTGCTTGGCGAAGATGCTGTGCTAAACGCTTATGTCGGTACTAATCGCGGAGTACCCGTATTCTTCTACCTTGACGAAAACCATATTGTACGCAAAGTAGATAGAGGGTATGCTAAAGGGATGATTAGCCGAAGTACTGAAGAATTGGGATGGGAATAAAACAATAATTCCTTAAAATTGCCTTTGGCCCCTGCGGGCGGCGAACTCGTTTCGTGGCCAATTACATGGCAATTCATGCCTTTATTTTCTTAGACACGAATTCTCGTGAATTGCCCATAAATTAGCCATAAATAAAATCGTGTAACAACATACAATAACCAATACAATGAAACCAACCAAACTACTTCTCGCCCTTGCCGTGGCGGTGCTTTGTTCATCGTGTTCAACTCAACACAAAACATTAAAGATTACCAATGGCATGTTCTTCTACGAGAAGCCAGAGCAGGTACCCCCTGGAAGCGTTGTAGAGATGGCGATGTTGGAAGATTCCGTTTGGGGCAAAATCACCATACTTGATTATCCGCAATTATCAGAAGCCGCAAAGAAATATGCTATCCCGACAAGAAAGATAAAGAATGGGGAAGACATATTGAAAAGGGCTGCTAATGCCCGTAGGTTTCATACTACCATCTTGGCTCCAACGATGAATGTCAGTGTAGGAGATACGTTTCCACACTTTACTCTTCGCGACATGAATGGCCGTGAGTGGAGCAACAAGGACTTGATGGGCAGGAAGGCGGTCATCAACTTCTGGTTTACTGGGTGCGGCCCTTGCATAAAGGAAATGCCAGAGCTGGGCCGTTGGGTAAGAAAACACCGTAATGTGACGTTCCTAGCTGTGACATTCGAGAGTGGCGAGAAAATCAAACAGGTTGTCAAGGACAACAAGTTCCGTTTTCATCAGTTGGTCAACGATGAGGAACTCATAGCGCAAGTGGGTGTAAGCAGTTATCCTTTTACTGTGGTGCTTGATGAGGAAGGCAGAATCATCCTCATAGAGGTGGGCACATCTCCAGTTCAAAGAGAGAATATATTGAAAGCGATAAAGAGATAAAAGCCCTCCTTATTCCGTGTAAACGATTTTTATTTTTGGCCTGGCAAGGTGCAGCGGAGTTGCGGTTGAGGAAAGTTCATAAATAGGTTGGCAATGGCAGCGTAGCGCCGACGCGAAATGAGCGTCGGTTCTCGGACGAGTCGAGCGCTTCGCATTGACGAAGACTGAAGCTTTAGCTTCACAAAGGAGTTTTAAACTTGCTTAATCTATACCGAGCAAGCAAGCCAATATAAAGCAATGCTCTATATTGGTAGTGCTTGCGGACTGGAACAATAATTCAAGTCAAGGGAAAGCACATAACTATCAGTACAGCTCAAACTTTTTTCAGTACAGCTCACATAACTATCAGTACTTCCTCACAAGTACTGTAGTACTTACAGCCAAGTACTCGAGTA
>CANBEE010000175.1 GCA_947367415.1 uncultured Bacteroidales bacterium | reverse complement strand
GGATGAGGTGGACAAGGCTTCAATGTGCTTTACGCTCCCGCATACTCCGGGATCCCTTGCCCATGTGCTGACGATTCTTTCATTTTACGGAATGAATCTTACCAGGATCCAGTCGCTCCCTATTCCTGGACAGGAGTGGCAGTACTTCTTCTACGTGGATATAACGTTTTACGACTATGTCCGTTATGAGCAGGCGCTGGCAGCCGTGCGCCCATTGATGGAAGATCTGAACATTTTAGGAGAATACGTATCAGCAATATGATAATTCGACCAGCAAAAAGAACGGAGTCGGTACAGGAGTACTACTTCTCGCGCAAACTCAAGGAGGTAGCCGCCATGAATGCTGCCGGCATGCAGGTGATAAGTCTGGGCGTGGGAAGCCCCGACATGCCGCCCTCGGAAGAGACCGTAGAGACGCTCTGCACCGAGGCACACAACCCCGACGGACATGGCTACCAGCCCTATGTGGGCATACCCGAACTGCGCGAAGCTTTTGCCCGATTCTATCGTCGTTGGTACGGAGTGGAGCTTGATGCCAAGAGTGAGATACAGCCGCTCATCGGCTCCAAGGAGGGCATACTGCACGTGACGCTGGCTTTCGTGAACCCAGGCGAACAGGTACTTGTGCCCAACCCTGGCTACCCTACTTACACCTCATTGAGCCGCTTGCTCGGCGCCGAGGTGGTGCACTACGACCTCAAGGAGGAGAACGGCTGGATGCCCGACTTCGATGCACTGGAGCGTATGGACCTCAGCCGTGTGAAGCTCATGTGGACCAACTACCCCAACATGCCTACCGGTGCCAATGCCACCCCCGAGTTGTATGAGCGCCTGGTCGACTTTGCCCGCCGCAAGGGCATCGTCATCGTCAACGACAACCCCTACAGCTTCATCCTCAACGACCATCCCCTGAGCATCCTCTCCGTAGAGGGCGCCAAGGACTGCTGCATCGAGTTCAACTCCATGAGCAAGAGCCATAACATGCCCGGATGGCGCATCGGCATGATAGCCGCCAACCCCACCTTCATCAGCTGGATACTCAAGGTGAAGAGCAATATCGATAGCGGCATGTACCGAGCCATGCAGCTGGCCGCCGTGAAGGCACTCGATGCCGATGCCGACTGGTACGAAGGCAACAATGCCAACTATGCCTCGCGCCGCAAGACTGCTGGTGAGATTATGGATGCCTTAGGGTGCACCTACGACAAGAACCAGGTGGGCATGTTCCTTTGGGGCCGCATCCCCGACCACTACACCGATGTAGAAGAACTCACCGAGCGTGTACTGCACGAAGCCCGCGTATTCATCGTGCCCGGATTCATCTTCGGCAGTAACGGAAGCCGCTACATACGCATCTCGCTATGTGCCAAAAACGACAAACTGGAAGAAGCGCTGAAGCGCATTCTTCAATTGACAAATGACAAATAACAAATAACAAATTTTCACCATATGGAACTAAAACCAATCAAACTCGCAGGCATTGAGGACAAGCGTCCTCTCGTGATAGCAGGTCCGTGCAGTGCAGAGACCGAAGAACAAGTGATGAACACCGCCATCCAACTGGCCAAGAAGGGTGTCAAGATATTCCGTGCAGGCATCTGGAAGCCACGCACCAAGCCCGGTGGTTTCGAGGGCATCGGCACCGAAGGACTCGGATGGCTACAGCGCGTGAAGCGTGAGACCGGGATGTACGTGACTACCGAGGTAGCCACGGCCAAGCATGTAGAGGAGGCCCTGAAGGCTGGCGTAGACATTCTGTGGATAGGTGCCCGCACCTCGGCCAACCCCTTTGCCATGCAGGAGATTGCCGACTCACTGAAGGGAGTTGACGTGCCCGTATTTGTAAAGAATCCCGTGAACCCCGACCTCGAACTGTGGATTGGCGGCATGGAGCGCCTCAACAATGCAGGTATCACCCGCCTGGGTGCCATACACCGCGGATTCAGCACCTATGAGAAGAAGATCTACCGCAACCTGCCCCAGTGGCACATCCCTCTCGAGCTGCGCCGTCGCTACCCCGACCTGCCGCTCCTGTGCGACCCCAGCCATATTGGCGGTAAGCGCGAGCTCATTGCTCCGCTCTGCCAGCAGGCTATGGACCTCAACTTCGACGGACTCATCATCGAGAGCCACTGCTGCCCCGACAAGGCATGGAGCGACGCTTCACAACAGGTTACTCCCGACTCGCTCGAATACATCCTTGAAATGCTCGTCATCCGTGCCGAGACCCACAGCACCGAAGACTTGGGACAGTTGCGAAAGCTCATCGACGAGTGCGACGACAGCATCATACAGGAGCTCGCCAAACGCATGCGTGTAGCCCGTGAGATTGGTCAGTTCAAGAAAGAACACGGCGTCACCGTATTCCAGAACACCCGTTACAACGAAATCCTCGAGCGCCGTGCTGCACAAGCCGTACAGTGCGAGATGAGTGGCGAATTTATGAAGAAGGTCTTCGAAGCCATTCACGAGGAGTCCGTACGCCAGCAGATGGAGATATTGAACAAGTAAGGTGGAATCTTCCTCTTTTAAGTATGAGAATTCTAATCCTCGGAGCCGGCAAAATGGGCTCCTTCTTTACCGACCTGCTCAGTTTCCAACACGAAACGGCAGTATATGACATCGACCCACGGCGCTTGCGCTTTGTGTACAACACGTGTCGCTTCACCACATTGGACGAGATACGCGAGTTTCGCCCTGAGCTCGTCATCAATGCCGCTACGGTGAAGTATACCATCGAAGCATTCAAGCAAGTGATACCCGCCCTCCCGCAAGACTGCATACTGAGCGATATCGCCTCCATCAAGACGCAGCTGCCCGAGTTTTACCGCGAGAGTGGCTTCCGCTTCGTGAGCACGCACCCCATGTTTGGCCCCACCTTCGCTAGCCTAAGCAACCTGAGTAATGAGAACGCCATCATCATCAGCGAGAGCGACCACCTGGGCAAGGTCTTCTTCAAGGACCTGTACCAGAGCCTCAGGCTCAACATCTTCGAGTATACCTTCGACGAGCACGATGAGACCATGGCCTACTCGCTCTCCATCCCCTTCGTGAGCACCTTCGTGTTTGCCGCCATCATGAAGAAGCAGGAGGCACCGGGCACCACCTTCAAGAAGCATATGGCTATCGCCAAGGGACTGCTCAGCGAGGATGACTACCTGTTACAGGAGATTCTCTTCAATCCCCGCACCCCTGGTCAGGTGGAGAACATACGCCGCGAGCTCAAAGAACTGCTACAGATTATCGATGAGCACGATGCCGAGGGCATGAAGGCGTACCTCACCAAGATACGGGCAAAGATTGAGGGTTAACATGCGAAATAAACACGCGGGTCTTTTAAAGATTCGCGTGTTTGTTGGATAATACATGCTTTCTTGTGGAAGGCTATATTTCTAGAGAGAATAGTGATATGCTACCACTGCGGTGTTCCCTGGAATATGCTGGCCTGGTCGTAGGGGACGAGGTAGCCGTCGAAGGTCATGGAGCGACCTGAGAAGTTGGGGTTCACTGTGGCGCTGGCTTGATTGGTTCCTCCGGTTAAGGTGAGGTATACGGTTGCTGAGATGGTTCCGCCTTGTATGCTGAAACTGTAATAGATGTTGCCATCTTTGTCAGTCGACATGCGTTCGCCAAACACATCTCCTTGCACGGTTACGCCTCCAAGTCCGTTGGGACTGTAGCTGAAGTTGTTGAAGGCGGTCTGTACGGTTCCTTCGCCATCTTCACAGCTTATATAATTGGTGTTTGAGGAGACAAAGCGGGTGATGCCGTTGAAGAAGTTGACGTTGTTGGCTTCTAAGGCCCAGTTCCCCTCCTTGAGTGCTGATACGGCTTGGGTATAGGCTACGGAGTCTTGCTGCATTTCCAAGGCTCTTGCTTCGGAGCGACGACGCTCACGTTCGGCTCGCCACTCCTTTTCACGTTCACTCCTGTTTGATTGGGCAAACGACATGGTGCTGAAAAGTAGGCAAATGACACTTGCCAGGAATAGTACTTTTTTCATAATGGATAAGGTTAAAGGTTATCTGGCAATTAAAACAAGGTATGCATTAAAATGTTTCAGTTAATTTTGTTCACTTACATTAAAAGTAGTAATTTTGCTTTTTCAAAATGAAAACACGGGATGCTTGTGGTGGATGACATATCTATTTGCTTTGGTGACGAGTGTGTGCTCGATCACTTCTCGTGTCATGTGAAGAAAGGCGACTTTGCTTGCATAACGGGTGTTTCTGGCTGTGGCAAGACATCGCTCCTGAAGGCTTTTATAGGACTGACTCCTCTTGTTGGTGGAACGATTAGAGTAGGGGAGTGTGTGCTGAATGAAAAGACATGCAATATTGTACGCAAGAATACTATGTATCTCCCTCAGGAACTGTCGTTTCCTAGTGAAACGGTTGATGAGCTTGTGACTCAAACTTTGCGTATCGGGAAGGTGAAGAATGTACAATTATCCACTTCCTTATTGCGTGAGAATTTACAGAGATTAGGGCTTGAAGAGGATTTGCTGAATAAGCGCGTTTCTGAGATTTCGGGCGGTCAGCGCCAACGTGTCATGTTGTCTACATTGGCTTTGCTCGACAAGGATATCTGGCTACTTGATGAGCCTACTGCAGCTCTTGATGAGGCTTCGCGCGATTGTGTCATCGATTTCCTTTTGGAGCAGCAGAGGCGTGGCAAGACGATTGTTGCTGTTTCGCATGATGCATGCTTTGCATCGCAGTGTTCTACCATTATTCAACTCGACTGACATGGGCACTATTGATATTTCATACCTCAGTTTGGGTGTTGGTCTGCTTCTGCTGCTTATACCTATTTATTATGTATGGCGTTATGAGACCAAATTGCTCAAAAGTATCTGTGTGGGTGCTGTACGTATGGTGGTGCAGATGCTTTTTATCGGTGTCTATCTGCGTTATCTTTTCGAGTGGGACAACCCCGTCATCAATTGCTTGTGGGTGTTGGTGATGGTGTATATAGCTGCTGAGACTGCGATTACGCGTACCAAGGTGAGGCGTGACATCCTGATGATGCCGCTAATCGTTGGATTTGTTGTGGCTAGTGTGCTCATCGGATTGTACTTCTTGGGCGTTGTGTTGCAACTCAATAATGTGTTCAATGCACAATATTTCATCCCGATTATGGGTATATTGTTGGGCAATATGCTTTCGGTCAATGTGATAGCTGTGGGTACATTCTATTCCACGTTGCAGCGTGAGCAAAATCTCTATTACTATCTTTTAGGTAACGGTGCCTCTCGTAGTGAAGCTTTGCAGCCTTTCGTGCGTCAGGCTATAGTCAAGGCGTTCAGCCCAGCTATTGCAAATATGGCGGTTATGGGGCTGGTGTCTCTGCCGGGTACAATGATTGGCCAGATTCTAGGTGGAAGTAGTCCGAATGTGGCTATCAAATATCAGATAATGATAGTGGTGGTTACCATGTCGGCCTCAATGCTTTCACTGATTATTGCTATCAATCTGTCGACCAAGCAGGCTTTTGATGGCTATGGGCGAATGAAACAAGTGATGAAAGGGTGAATGTTTGATATTTATCAGTTTTGTTGTTTCAACTCTCTGAACTGCTGTAATCCTTTACATGTGAAGTTGATTAATAAGTGTGTAAATAATTCATAATTCATAATTCATAATTCAATTTAATTTTATACCTTTGCACTGATTTTCAGAAATAATGAAGGCAAAGCAATTGTTTGACGCCCTTGAACAGTATGCGCCTCTGCCTTTGCAAGACGGTTTTGACAATGCAGGCTTGCAAATAGGATTGACAGCGGAGCAGGAAGTTACAGGGGCTTTATTGTGTCTAGACGTGACGGAAGATGTAATAGATGAAGCCGTACGTAAGGGGTGTAACTTGATCGTTGCACACCATCCTT
>CANBEE010000174.1 GCA_947367415.1 uncultured Bacteroidales bacterium | reverse complement strand
TAATTTCCATCAGTCAATTTCCCAGCTACAACACGCGAAGCGACACCTCCACCAAGATACAAATATATCGGGCATCCCATACGCATCATACCTCCTACAGTAGCAGCCATATAGTTAGCCTTTACGTTATTCATCGTCCACAGAGCCTTAGCATACCATCCCAATTCTTTTACCTTACCAAAAGTAAATCCCATAGCAGGACTATCATACTGAAAATTCGAAGGAATCACACCTTGTATCGCAACCAAATATTGATAATTATCATAGATGCCACTCCAACGATTGGCATTACGGAGAGTCACCACCATATCAGACTTTCCCTTTATTGTCTTAGCATTCATACCTAAATATGAGAACTTCAACATTTCTGCATCTGCAGGAGCCTCAATACTGAAAGTTCCATCCAAATTGGTAAGACTACTTTTCTCGGAATCCACGACCTCAACCTTTACGCTTGATATAGGATTACCATCCTTATCAACCACTGTTCCATTAAACACATTCTGGGCAGACGCTACAAATCCTACTATAAGAAACGCCACCAATGATACTAACTTTTTCATTTTTAATATTATTAAGATTATTAATCAGCGACAATATACAATCATCCAAACTCCAACTCACAACATTATTCGTTTCCGACAAGTCACCATCAACTCATAACCACCGCTATTGTTCTATATCGACATGCAAATGTAAAAAAAGATTCGTTTAAATTCACTATCTTTCACATAATTTAACACATATCACTTCGCCTTCACAGTCAGCTTGGCAGACTTCAGCCCCTTGCCGAAGATAGATAGTGTGATAGCACCACTGCGGTCGGTAGCACGCACAACGGCCTGCGCACGTCCCTTCCATACATTGTGTACGGCATCGGCAGTGCATCCGAGGTCCTTGATGTCGGCATTGCCGAAGGCAGCCAGCTTGCCGCTTCCACGAATCGACAGAGTCAGTTCGTTGGTAGCATTAGGGCATAACGTACCCTGTTTGTCCACCACCTCAATAGTGATGAAGGCAAGGTCCTGATTGTCGGCAGCAATGACCGTACGGTCGGCCGTAAGGCGCAAGGCATAGGGCTCGCCTGCAGTACACAGCGTGTTATGCCCGGTATTCATGGCTGCTATCGGATTGCCCAGCTCATCTACCGCCTCGGCACGCAGGACACCGGGAGTATAGGGAACGGTGATGACAGCCTTGTACTCTTCGGCACGTGTAGTGGGGCGTTCTGCAACAAGACTATCATTAATGTAAAGGCGCACACGCGGCGCACGGCTATAGATTTCCACCTCAATGGGCTTGCCTTCATGGCCAGGCCAGGTCCAACTCTCGAAGGTAGGCCACACGCTCCATTGAGTCTCACGTATTTGGCCATAGTAGCCGTTGGGCTCCTTCACAGAAAGATAGAGGGGACGGTCAACATTCCATAGCAAGTCGCGATAGTAAGAAATAGGTTTGCGTCGCCCAGTGAAGTCGATATCGCCACAGTAGGCTGCATGCCAAGGGAACTGGTTGCGGTGATAGTGCTCGCCCTCGCTCTCACCTTGATAGTACCAACGGCCAATACCACTCTCACCCTGATAGTCGATGGCTGTCCATACGAAATCGCCGAAGATATAGGGGTGGTCGGCACTATAAGCCCAGTTGCGGAAAGCTTCACGCGGATACGACTCGCTCTGATACATCACCCTCTGCGAGTCGCGGGCATGATCACCGGCATGCTTGTGTATCATATAGTTGTATCCTACGAGTTCAAAAGCCTCGGCCAATGGATCGTAGATTTCCCAGTCGCTATCCCACGCACAAAGTGCCGAGGTGACAGGGCGCGTTGGGTCAAGTTCACGACACAAACGAGCCAACTTGCGGGCTGTGGTAACCACCTGTATCTCCTTGCGTTCAATAACCTCATTGCCCACACTCCAGGCAAAGATGCTGGGGTGATTACGGTCGCGTAACACCAGTGCAGAGAGGTCGTCGCGCCAGTGTTTGTCGATGAGTGTTGAGTAGTCGTGCGGAGTCTTTGCGGATCGCCATCCGTCGAAAGCCTCATCTATAACAAGCAAGCCAATGCGGTCACACGCATCGAGGAAAGCCTCAGAGGGGTGGTTGTGGCTGGTACGTACGGCGTTGAATCCTGCCGCCTTCATCAGTTCGGCCTTGCGCTCTTCAGCCCGGTCGAAAGCCGCTGCACCGAGTATTCCATTATCATGGTGCAGGCATCCACCATTCAGTTCCAATGGTTTCCCGTTGAGCAGGAATCCCTGTTCTGCATTGTATGCAACGTGACGGATACCAAAAGTCTCGGTGATTTGATCCATAGCTTTGCCGGGATTACCCTCTTCGCTAACAGTGAGTGTTGCCTCGTAAAGATGAGGGCTATCAGGACTCCACAAGCAAGCCTTCGGCACTTCAACCTGAATCTCCGTTTCCAACTCTTCGTGGGGCTTCAGATGTACGATACGGCTTTTCCCACCAGAGAAATCGTCACCTTGATTCGTTTGCCCTTGCAGGTCAACAGCCAACTGAACGCTACGGTCACGATCACTTTCATTGACTATCACCGCCTTTACATTCACAAGACTAGTACCATTGGCATCAACCACGGGCGTGGTGATGAAAGTACCCCAGTGCTTGAAATGCACATCAGCCGTCTCTATAAGCCATACATGTCGGTATATACCCGACCCAGTATACCAACGGCAGTTCTTTTGCAATGAGTTATCCACGCGCACCAGAATCTCATTGTCACCCTCCTGCAACAAATTCGTCACATCACGGAGGAACGAGCTGTAGCCATAGTGCTGAGTGCCCGTGGAAGTGCCATTGACAAGAACCTCAGCATTCATGTACACACCCTCGAAGTAGAGGGCATAACGGCGGTCCGTAGGCTTGGCTTTCAGATGTAGTACCTTGCGGTATTCGCCTTTGCCGGTAGGGTAATAGCCACCATCATTGCCAGAAGGTTCATCGGCTGAAGGCACACCCATAATACTCCAGTCGTGCGGCAGGTCGACATTGACTGCCGGCTGCCCCTCACGGATAAAAGTCCAATCATCATCAATTAAGGTCTGGCGCTGTTGCGCTACAGAAGTAAAGGAACTAACTGCTACCATTACGAGTGCAGTGAATAGGCGGAGTGTGCGTTTCATAGGAATACAATTAAAAGGTTTTATATACAAAGGTACGCTTTATTTCTTACATGCTTTTATAGAATTTTTAAAAACATTCATCGACGTCCTGCGATATAGACACCAACCAAGATAAATACAGTGCCAAGGAGGGCGATATACGTTATTGGCTCACCAAGAACAGCTACCGAGCAGGCGAGCGATACGAGAGGCTGGGTGTACATATAGTTGGAGGCGCGGATTGTGCCGATTTTTTCCAGTACCAGGTTCCATGAATAGAAGCAGAGCATGGAGGCTACCACGGAGAGGAACAAAACATTACCAGCGACCACAGGGATGGCAAGCTTGTCGGGATGTAAGCCTCCCCCCATCCCGGAAGCAATAAATGGAATCATCGTAACGATGCCGTAGAAGAATACTTTGCGCGTAACAAACCAGGTCGTATACCGCCTGTCGAACCGACGGATAACTACACTGTATACCGCCCATGCGAGGGCAGCCACCAAGGCAAGCGCATCGCCCAGAGGATGTATCTGCAGCACCGTACCATTCAGTACCACAAAGCCAACACCCAACAGCGCCACCACTGAACCAAGGACAAGACGCCCCGTAATACGTTCGTTGTAGCAAAGACTCGTGAGCAGAGCCGTGAGCACTGGAGTCACACACACGACAAGGGCCACATTGGAGGTTATGGAGTAGTCGATAGCCGTATTCTCGGCCAAAAAGTAGAGCGTACCACCCGTAAATCCAGCCACAGCAAGCAACAGTTCATCCACCCATGTGTCGGCCCATACCTTACGTGCGAAAATCCACGTCAGCGCATAGGCGATGATAAAACGATAGAACATAATCTCGGGCGGAGTGAGCCCGTTGGTGAGCAGCACCTTGGTAGAAACAAAGGTGGTTCCCCACACTGCAATAGTGACCAACGCCAATATATGATAGCCCACAGAGGGGCGACGACTTGATGGCATACCTATATTATTATATAAGGAGACGAAAAAAACTGCGCAAAGTTAGCAAAACAATCGGCAATTAGCAATTGACAAATAACAATTATTTGTACCTTTGCGCACAAGCTTGCGAAGGTCGTAGTACTCGCTGCAAATAAACGTTGTTTATTCGCTCGTTTTTCGTACCTTTGCGCACAATATAATAACCAACCTAACATATAAAATAATATGGAAAAGAAATACCGCCCCGAAACACTCTGCGTTCAGGAGGGATGGAGCCCAAAGAAGGGTGAGCCTCGCGTGCTCCCCATCTACCAGAGCACCACGTTCAAGTATGACAACAGCGAGCAGATGGCCCGCCTCTTCGACCTGGAAGACAGTGGCTACTTCTACACCCGCCTACAGAACCCCACAAACGACGCCGTAGCAGCCAAGATTGCCGCCCTCGAAGGAGGCGTAGCTGGCATGCTCACCTCTTCAGGACAGGCCGCCAACTTCTATGCTGTGTTCAACATCTGCGAGAGCGGCGACCATTTCGTATGTTCCACCGCTATATATGGAGGAACGTACAATCTCTTCAGCGTCACAATGAAGAAGCTGGGCATTGAGATGACCTTCATAGATCAGAATGCTTCTGAGGAGGAGATACAGAAGGCGTTCCGCCCCAACACGAAATGCCTCTTCGGCGAGACCATCTCGAACCCCGGATGCGAGGTGCTCGACATCGAGAAGTTTGCCCGCATAGCTCATCGCAACGGTGTGCCCCTCATCGTGGACAACACCTTTGCCACCCCCATCAACTGCCGACCCTTCGAGTGGGGCGCCGACATCGTCACCCACTCTACTACCAAATACATGGACGGACACGCCACTGCTGTAGGCGGAGCCATCGTTGACAGTGGCAACTTCGACTGGGACGCCCATGCCGACAAGTTCCCCGGCCTCACCACGCCCGACGACTCATACCACGGACTCACCTATACCAAGAGCTTCGGCAAGATGGCCTACATCACCAAGGCTACCGCACAGATGATGCGCGACCTCGGCTCCATACAAGCCCCGATGAACGCCTTCCTGCTCAACCTCGGACTCGAGACGTTGCACCTCCGCGTGAAACGCCACTGCGAGAATGCCCAACGCATTGCCGAGTGGCTTAGCCAAAACGACAAGGTAGCTTGGGTAAACTATAGCGGTCTGCCCGACAACCCCTACCACGCCCTGGCACAGAAATACCTCCCCAACGGCTCGTGCGGCGTTATCGCTTTCGGACTCAAAGGTTCGCGCGAGGAGGCCATCCGCTTTATGGACAACCTAAAGCTCATCTGCATTGTTACCCACGTGGCCGACGCACGCTCCTGCGTGCTCCACCCCGCCAGCCACACCCACCGCCAGCTCTCTGACGAGCAGTTACGCGAAGCCGGCGTAGCCCCCGACCTCATCCGTCTCTCAGTAGGTATCGAAAATGTAGAAGACCTCATCGCTGACATTGAGCAGGCATTAGGATAACATGTGCATGATTATAAGTACAAGAATTCGCCCCGAGCAAATCTGCCTCGGGGCGAATATTTTACACCCTACCATCAGTTTGATTTAAAACAAAAAAGCCCGCCTTGCGGCAGACCTCATCGTTGTGGGCGTTGACGGATTCGAACCGCCGACCCTCTGCTTGTAAGGCAGATGCTCTGAACCAGCTGAGCTAAACGCCCGAAAGGAACTTTGCTTATTCGAAAGAGTTTGATTTGTTGTTTTGTGGGCGTTGACGGATTCGAACCGCCGACCCTCTGCTTGTAAGGCAGATGCTCTGAACCAGCTGAGCTAAACGCC
>CANBEE010000173.1 GCA_947367415.1 uncultured Bacteroidales bacterium | reverse complement strand
AGATTGTTTTGGGCTAATCGTTGTGCTTTTTCCTTTTTGATTAGCTCGTGGATTGTTGTGCTGCGCTCTATAATTTCGCATCCTACTTTAATTTCTTTTCGGATGCTGGTGATTTCAAAAGTAAGCTTATCGCGCAAAGCCTTTAATTCGTCTGTTTTACTTAGGTCTTTGCACCGTCTTAAAAGGTTATATATTTTCTGTCGTTGGTGCTCTAATTTTTGTGGTTTTTCTTCACTTTCTTTGTGCAATTTCAAGAAAATGCGTAAATTTGCACGCAATAAATTACGTAATTGAATAACTGTATGTCATTTGTTGCAGACAAAATCATTATGGACGGTTTGACGTTTGATGACGTTCTTCTCGTGCCGTCCTATTCCGAGGTAATTCCCGTCAATGTGTCGCTTGCGACCAAGTTCTCACGCAATATCGAGCTGAAGATACCCTTTGTGACAGCCGCTATGGATACCGTTACAGAGGCCAAGATGGCTATTGCCATTGCACGCGAAGGTGGTATCGGTGTTATCCATAAGAACATGTCTATCGAGGAGCAGGCCCGACAGGTTGCTATCGTGAAGCGTGCCGAGAATGGTATGATTTATGATCCTATCACTATCAACCGCGATGCCAGCGTGAAAGATGCTCTCGACCTCATGGCCGAATATCACATTGGTGGTATTCCTGTTGTGGATGACCTAGGCAAGCTCGTGGGTATCGTCACTAACCGTGACTTGCGTTTCGAACGTAACCTCAACTGCAAGGTCGACGAGGTGATGACCAAGGAGAACCTTATTACTACTCATCAGCAGATTGATATGGATGCTGCTTCGGCTATTCTGCAGGAGCATAAGATTGAGAAGCTCCCCGTTGTGGATGCCGATGGCAAGCTCATTGGCCTCATTACCTATAAGGATATCACCAAGGCCAAGGATAAACCGATGGCTTGCAAGGACGATAAGGGCCGTTTGCGTGTGGCTGCCGGTGTGGGTGTGACCTTCGATACCCTTGACCGCATGAAGGCATTGGTGGATGCTGGTGCTGACGCTATCGTTATCGATACGGCTCACGGCCATTCCAAGGGTGTGATTGAGAAGCTGAAGGAGGCTAAGAAGAACTTCCCCAATATCGATATCGTTGTAGGTAACGTGGCTACTGGCGAGGCTGCCAAGATGCTCGTTGAGGCTGGTGCCGATGGCGTCAAGGTCGGTATTGGCCCGGGAAGTATCTGTACTACCCGTGTGGTAGCAGGTGTAGGTGTGCCTCAGCTGTCGGCCATCTATGATGTGGCCAAGGCGCTTAAGGGTACAGGTGTGCCTCTTATCGCTGACGGTGGCTTGCGCTACTCAGGCGATGTGGTGAAGGCTCTCGCTGCTGGTGGTAACTGTGTGATGATAGGTTCGCTCGTTGCTGGTACCGAGGAGAGTCCCGGTGAAACCATCATCTTCAACGGCCGTAAGTTCAAGTCGTATCGCGGTATGGGTTCGCTTGAGGCTATGGAGAATGGCTCTAAGGACCGTTACTTCCAAGCTGGCACCAAAGATACGAAGAAGCTCGTTCCCGAAGGTATTGCTGGCCGTGTAGCTTACAAGGGTTCACTCTATGAGGTAATCTATCAGCTTGCTGGAGGCCTCAAGGCAGGTATGGGCTATTGTGGTGCTCCCACTATTGACCGTCTGCACGATGCTAAGTTTGTGCGCATCACAGGTGCGGGTGTTCAGGAGAGTCATCCTCACGATGTGGCCATCACCAGTGAGGCTCCTAACTATAGCCGTCCTCAGTAAAAGCGGTAAAAATATTATAATAAGTGAGGCCTCCAATTGGAGGCCTCATTTATTGTCTGCTTTAATGCTTCAGCACTTTCTTTCCGTCGGCAATATAAATGCTCTTCGGGTCAGGCTTACTTATCTGTCGCCCGTCGAGTGCGTAGATTCTTGAACTTTTTTTTTGAGCCTTCGGTCTCTTGACCTTGGAACCTTCAGTGTTGTAGTCGATTTCCACTACATCATTTTTCTTGCAAGGTATTGTAGCTATGCCGTGTTCGTCGATCTCGATGCCTACTTCGGTCCCGTTTACGGTGACTAACACCTTCTTGATGTCATTGGCTCCTCGTGTGCAACGAACACGAAGCTCGGCACCAGCATTGCTTACGATCTTTACCTTCTGGCACTTGCCTTCGGTCCAGTTGAAATCGACAGTGAAGTTACCCATGGCTTTCATACCTGTGACCGTACCCGTCTTCTCCCATACGGTGGGTAGTGCGGGAAGGATGTTGATGTATCCGTGGGCACTCTGCATGAGCATCTCGGCTATACCGGAGCAAACGCCGAAGTTACCGTCGATTTGGAAGGGGGCGTGTGAGTCGAACAGGTTGTAGTAGATACCGCCTGCACCAGCATCTGTCCCGTATGAGGTAGAGTGCTTCAGGGCATTCTTGATGATGATATGCGCGTGGTCACCATCTTGGGCACGTGCCCAGAGGTTTACCTTCCAGCCCATCGACCAACCTGTGGCGGCATCGCCACGGAGCTTCAGGGAGTTTACGGCTGGGATAAAATACTTGCTCTCGGGAGTAATCTGGTCCATGGGGAAGAGGGCCATCATGTGTGACATGTGGCGATGGCCACGGTCCTTAGAGATATCAAACGGAGTGTACTTCCACTCGCGAAGCAACTTGTCGCCCTTCTTTACTCCATTATAAGTGCTGCCCCAAGCACCAGTGTAGGTCTCGGTGTGGAGTCCCTGGTCGGTCTTTGCCAAGTAGAGGTCGAGCTTCTCGATGTCCTCCTTGCTGAGTTTCAGTTCGTCGGCTCCCAGGATGTCGATAGCCTCCTTTACATTCATGAAGAGATAGTAGATCATCTGCTGGGCGTGAGCAGTGCCATCCTCGGTCTGATTGTCGTGCTGCTCGGCACTGAACTCGTTGGGAGCTACAAAGGTGCCGTCGGGATCGAACTTATAAGGAGTGTGATAGTTCTTCACGCTGGCTTGCTCGTCCTTCTTGTTGTCGAAGCCGCGGTCCTCGATGAGGCGATGGAACCAGAACTCGGCACAGCTCCACATGACGGGGAATGCCTGTTTCAGGAACTCCTTGTCTTGGGTGTAGCGCCAGTGTGTCCACAGGTGGCTGGTGTACCATACGTTGGCCACGAGGTAATTGTCGCCCCAGGTACTCATGCTGTTGTAGAGCGATGACTCGGTGAGTACGCTCCAGCCGTGACCGCCATTGTACTGCTGGCCTACCTTCTTCCATCCCTGACTCTGTGCTCCACGGATGATGAAGTTCACGAAGGGCTTGTGGAGGTCGCTGAGGTTGGTTATCTCTGTGGGCCAGTAGTTCATCTGGATGTTGATGTTGGTGTGGATGTCGGAGTTCCAGGGAGAGTCGGCACCACGGTCGTTCCATATACCCTGCAGGTTGTTGGGCGCTGCTATAGGTCTGCGGTTCGAGCTGATGGCGAGGTAACGTCCATAGTGGAAGTAGAGTTGCTCGAGGAAGAGGTGATCGTTCTGCTTGCTGTTGGCATTGGTGTTGTTGGGGTAGTATCTGTCGACCAGGGTCTTGGTATCTACGGAGGGTGTCTCCAGTCCGAGGTTGAAGGTCATACGCTTGGTGATGGCAGTGAAGTCGGCCACGTGGTTGGCCTCTATGGCTGCGAAACCCTTTGCGGCGGCGGCCTCTACCTCTGCCTTCAGGCGGTTGTCAACATCGGCTGCAGTCTCCTTGGTGAAGTAGTTGTCGAGCACCTCCATGTCGCCGTTGAAGTTGGTGCCTCCCTTGAGGTAGAAGGTCACCTCGGTAGCATCCTTTATGCTGATGCCGCTGGCACTGGTGGTCACGGTAGCTGCATCGTCGGCCACCACATGCAGGCGGGCGGCATACTTCACGGTCATGGCACCGGTGAACGATGCAGTGCCGTTCTCGTAAACGACCTTGCTGGCATTGATACCGTTGCCCGGTTCGAGGGTAAATACGAGGTTGAGCTTGTCGACACCCTCGCTTCTGTAATGGCCGGCAATCACTTGGTCGGGGGCCGAACTGAGGTACTTGCGCACCTGCTTGCTGCCGTTGGCATTCTTGAATTCTACACCAGCAATACCCTCTTCGATGTCGAGGTAGCGTACATAATCGGTGACACCATTCCTGATGCTGGCATCCTTGTTGGCGATGATGAGCGAACCGAAGTTCATGAATGTGCGGTTACCACTGCCGGCACCTACCGTGTTGGCCGGGCCACTCCAGAGGGTCTTCTCGTTGAACTGCAGCTCCTCATGGGCCACCCCGCCGAATACCATACAGCCCAGTTCGCCGTTGCCGAGGGGTAGGGCATACTCCATCCAGGGGTAGTTGGCACCGGCTGCTTCGGCTGAGGTGGTATACCAAAGGGTATTGGGGTTCTTGGGTGAGTAGGCCTCGATGCCTTTGATGTCGGATATCTCGTGGATGTATTCGTCGGGAACACCTACGTGGTCCACTTCGTCGAGGAAGAACTGGCTGCCTACATCATTGTTTGTTGCAGCACTGCTGTTCCAGAGGGCGAGATAGTTGCCACGCTTGTTCCAGTAGTTGTTGCTGGAGCCTGCGAGCTTGATATACGATGCCTTGCCGTCAAACTTGATGGAGCCATTGAACGTAGTTGTGTGTGTCTTCGTGTCGGGTGCGACCATCGAAGCGCGTGCTCCATCCTCGCTTCCCGTCATGCCCAGCACTTTTGATAGGCCGGTAGAGTAGTTATATACGGTATACGTACCATTGCTCTGCTTCACAAAGGCCCAGATGCCCTTATTGTCCTTCGGGAGATTGGTGTTGGTGAGCAGCAGGTTGCCACCGTTTACATAGCCTTCGGCCAGACTCACATAGCCGCCATGGCCACCGCGGATGGTGTAGAATTGGGTGGCATTGTCCATGTAGCTCACATAAACGGTGGTGCCGTCGATGCTCACCACAGCGAACTTGCCTTCGATGCTTGAAGCGGTGAAATCACCCTTCTTCACCCGATTGGTTGTCTCGAAGGTGTCGCCATGCTTATACTCCTTGCCCTCGTAGGTCACCACACCCTGCTCGGCACCCAGTACCGTCACGGTATAGGTTTGTGGGCCTGTCGCCACCTCGGTGATCTTGTAGCAGTTGCCAGCATCTGTGGTGGTCCAGCTGTTGACCACGATGCCTGCATCCATCTGTCCTTTATCTTGTGAGTTCATGCCGTTGCCGCCGATGAGCAGCTTCCACGGATAGTTGCCACTCACCTTCTCCAGTGTCAGTGCCGATGAGGCCGATGCGGTGTAGCTACCGTTGGCACTCACGTATTTCTCGGCCCCTATGCTGTAGAGGTAGTATTTGTCGCTCTTCTTCTCGATGCGGAACTGCTGATTGGGGTCTTCGGCATTTTGCGATACAGTGCCCACCGACTTGCCTGTGCTCGAACATATCTGGCCTGGCACGGCTGGGCTGTAGAGCAGGAATGCACGTTGGCTGCGTAGGGTGTACACCTTGTCGTTGCTCAGCCCAGAGAGATCGGTAACGTCCTGTGCCTGCACTGCGCAAATCATGCACAGGAGGGTGATAAGCATGAAGGAAATTCTTTTCATGGTAATGGATATTAGTTGTTTTATTTAATCTTGTTTGGATTATTGCGTAAAGATAGGGATTTTACGCCACATGACCAAGCAACTTCTTGTTTTTCGAAGCCTTGCAGTACTTACATACATGTGTTGCTGTACCTGCAATTCGCAGCTTGGGTACTTGGACTCAGTGTGGAAGTATTTACAGCGAAGTGCAAGCACTCGGATGGGATGTCAGGCTGGGGCTTCGCCAGCCTTTGGGGCTTTCTTGCCTCCGTGCTTCTTCCCTCCTCGGTGGGTGGACTTTCCTTTGGAGGCTTGTTTGCCTTCAGCTCCCTGTTTGCCTCCACGTCCCTTGCCACCGCGATGGCTGCTTTTGCGC
>CANBEE010000172.1 GCA_947367415.1 uncultured Bacteroidales bacterium | reverse complement strand
CTTCTACCCCCTTGGGGTTCTTGATTTTCTTTACTGCGTAGGTAATTGCCATAATCTCTACAATTTTAAGGGTTAAACAATGTTTTGTCAACGGACAACGGTCAACAGTCAACAGTCGTGCCCTCCGGATGGCAGTCTTCGTTTTCGTCTTCGTTTTCGTCCTTTTGACATAGCAAAATTACTACATTTCTCAAACTTTCATTCTCCTTTTGTTCCGCTACGGAGCAAGGCAGAAGACTTTTTCAAAAAACTTTAATACTTGCCTGTAAATCGTTTTCATACACGCCCAGCGTGTCACAACGCATGTCCACCCGACACTTTGATGACCTGTCCTGTGAGCATCCGTGCCTGCTTGCTGGCGAGGAAGAGTATGGTGTCGGCAATATCTTCGGGCTGGATGAGTTGCCCCATGGGTATGAGTGGGATGACAGCCTCCTCCAGCGCCTCGTCAATCCATCCCGTCTGTGTAGGTCCGGGAGCCACGCAGTTGACAGTAATGCCATATGGTGCCACTTCGAGGGCGATGCTGCGGGTGAGCGCTTCCAGCGTAGCCTTGCTTGCCCCATAGGTAATCTGTCCGGCAAAGACCTGTGCAGCATCTGTCGACAGGTTGATAATGCGTCCATAGCCACCAGTGCGATGACGTACGAACTCGCGCATCATCAGGATGCTTCCGCGCACGTTCACCGCAAAGGTATCGTCAATCACCTGCCGCGTGATGTGTTCTATCGTGTCGAGTCCGTTCTCATCGTCCGTAGCCGCATTGTTGACCAAGATGTCCACCTTGCCATACCGCTCCATTGCCGCCGTGTAGATAGCCTCCACAGCCGCTTCATCCGCTATGTCGCTCTCCATGACCAGATAGTCCGCTCCCAGCTTCTTCAGTTCAGCCTCCACCTCATCGGTCCCGCCCGCATTGGCATGGTAGTAACGGTCCACCCCGTTATGAGCCGTCTTGCTCGGGTCGAAAGGTCTGCACACTCTCTTGTATACCATCACCACCTTAGCCCCTTCGCGAGCGAAGGCCAGTGCCGTCGTAGCCCCTATGCCTTGCGGGTTGTTCGTGCCCGTGATGAGCACCACTCTATCCTTCAGTCCGTAGTCAATCATATCTATTTGCTATAGCATGAGTCGGTAGATGTTTGCGATATCCTCCTCCTTCAGTTCAACGAACCTACCCAAGCATCCGTCTCCTTCGTTGCCGTAGGCAGCCGTATGGGCCAGATAAGGGATATCCTCCTCCTTGCCGCCCAGCTCGGTCATCGTCTGAGGCATGCCGATAGATTTCAAGAAGTTGCGGAAGGCCTCGATACCCGCCTTTGCAGTGCGCTCGGGATGCTGAAAATCCATGGCGCATCCCCAAACACGATGGGCTACCTGTGCAAAACGCATCACATCGTGCTCCATGTTATACTCCATCCAGGCAGGAAACACAACAGCCAGTCCAGCACCGTGGGCACAATCGTAGAGCGCCGACAGCTCGTGCTCCATATCGTGGCTTGCCCAGTCCTGCTCACGGCCCACGCCGCAGCAGTTGTTGTGTGCCATCATGCCCGCCCACATGATATTGGCTCGTGCCTGATAGTCATCGGGGTTCGCGATTACCTTGGGGGCTTCGTTAATCATCGTCATCAGCAACGCTTCGATGACGCGGTCGGTGACCTCCACATCCTGGGTGTTGGTAAAGTAACGCTCAAACAGATGTGCCATGATGTCCGTAACACCACAGGCGGTCTGATAGGCAGGAAGCGTCTGTGTGAGTGCAGGGTTCAGGATAGAGAATACCGGACGATATGCTTCGCCCGAAGCTCCACGCTTGAGCATGCCCTCCTCCTTGGTGATGACCGAGTCGGGGCTACCCTCACTACCCGCAGCAGCAATGGTCAGAATGGTACCCACAGGCAGTGCCTCGGTGACGGGCTTTCCCATATAGAAATCCCAGAAGTCACCCTCGTAGAGAGCACCCGCAGCAATCGCCTTGGCAGAGTCGATGGTGCTTCCGCCACCCACAGCCAGGATGAAGTCGACCCCCTCCTCACGGCACAGGTCTATGCCCTCGTACACCAACCCACTTCTGGGATTGGGCATCACACCACCCAGCTCTACATACGCAATGCCATCAGCCTCCAAGGATGCCTTGACACGGTCGAGCAGACCAGAGCGCACCACGCTACCGCCACCGTAATGAATCAACACCTTTGACCCACCAAAACGCTTGACATACTTGCCCGCCGAGTTCTCCTTGTCCTTACCGAACACAAAGTAAGTGGGGCTGTAAAAAGTAAAGTTATTCATATACCCTCTTGTATTTAACTGTTGAATTTAACCTACAGCAAAAGTAATAAGAATTTCCCTACAAACAACGCAATCCTAAAAGTTTTGCAATTTTTCACGTATTTCCTATTTTCACTTCCCCCAAAATATAAAGTTACGGCCGATACTCACCAGCCGTAACTTACACTACACACTAAACACTAAACAAGCAGCATATCTGCAATATCCATCTTCTTTGCAATGGCTTCGGTGGTACACTTCTCACGATACCAGTCGGGGATGAAGAACCTATATCCATGCTCGCGATTGAGTTCCTCCATCTTGCGGCTCCAGTTGTCCAGTGCATCGGCATCGGGGTATACGGCAACGTCCTGTTCGCAGATAGTCCATAGCATCTCATGCTTGAAATTCTGTTTCCCGCCAGTTGCCAGCCATGTGGTTTGTGGTACGAGGATGCTCATGATGAGTGCCGTCTTTTCGCTCTCTACGAGGGCGATGGTATACCCCCTCCGCTTCGTCACTCTGTTCCTTCGCTCGTCCCCCTTAAAGGGCGACAGTTCTTTTTGAATAGCCTTATCGCGATGATTGCACTCTCCCTCTTTAAGGGGGAGTCCCCGTAGGGGAAGGGGGTAACAGTTTTCGTTAACGTTAACGTTATCGTTGATCAGATGTTCCCCGAACAGACATTGCGGGGCCAGTTGCTTAAGGCCGAGGATGGAGTGCACCCAGTTGAATGCTCCTGGGCATCCCTTCTTGCGATGGCCGTCAAGGCCGTAGGCCATCACCTTGCCTGTGCGTGGTCGGTCGCGGAGGTCTATGCCCCAGAACACCGTGCGCCCATCTCTCGTTCCACCTACGCGGTAGCGATTGAGAGCGTAGTCCACTCTCTCGCGGGGAAACATCGTGTAGAGCCACTGCGCTAAGGTATGCGTATATGCTTGGCATTTCAAAAGGCAGTGTTTCATTTGATTGAGATACTCTTGCACCTCCATGGGTTGCTTAGAGGCGAAGTAGTCGAACCGTGGCTTCTTCCTCTGCTCCTCCTCGTATCTACGACGAGCCTCCTCAGCCTCGCGTCGCTCCTGTTGTTTCTTGGCTATGAACTCCTCGCGTGGCAGCCATTCACGATGCTCGGGCCGATGCTCTGCAAACCACTCGCGCGGTGGCTGGTGATACCCGCAGTTGGTCTCGCGGTTGCATTTGCCGCAGTGCTTGTCGTCGATGGGCCGACCGGTGTACAGGTCAATGTAGGGTGAAAACTCCCGCTTGCCGCACTGGGGGCATGTGCGGTTCCAGTTGTTGCGCTTCTGGTCACGGTAGTGAGCCAAGGTGTATTTACTATCTTTTGTCATAATGGTAAAATTTGAATGGTGATTAAAATTTGATTCGTTGTAAAATCTTTTCTGATTCATAATCGTCTAAATATTAAAGGTTTATAATACCCATCCGCCACCCTAAGGTGACAGTTCATCGACATTGAGTGACGGATGGGGTGACACGCTATTTGCTCATATCGCGTTTATTCACAGCACTTTGCGCTTTGAGAATCTTCCTCGCCGACGCTCGTTGCCTCTTCTGTGTCTCCTTGGCCGTGAGCTTGCGGTAGGTGTAGACGCGTCCGTTCTTCCCCATGCGGGCGATGAGGTCGGCATTGAGCCAGCGTCTGATGGTGCGCTCGGGGTTGGTGTCGCCCATTCGCTTGAGCTTCTCCTTGGCCTCGGTGCTGAAGAACCTGTTGTCCAGCGAGTTCAGTATCTCGTCCTTGCTGATGTCGGTCTTGCGGGCGGCCTCCGTCTCGGCCTCTGCGGCATAGGTGTCGAGCACATAGAGCGAGTGGTCGATGAGGTAGTTAGCGAGGTAGAGCACGAGGTCCACATCCTCCATCGTGGGCACTATCTCCTTGGTCGTCAACACACGGCTCCAGTCCTCGTAGCGGTCGTAGAGGCGGTAGAGGGTGATGAGGAGGAGCAAGCGCTTGAAGTCGAGGCGGCGACGGCGCACGATAGACACCGCATTGGGGTTCTTGTACCGTGCCTCCACCTGGTTGCCCTTGGTGAAGAAGTACTCGTCCATCTGCTGCATCATCTCATTGTTCATCACCAAGAGGTAGGGCTCCTCTTCCGAACCATTGGCCGTGAGCATCGTGTAGAGCTCCTTGGTCACGCACTGCAGCTCGTCGATGATGGCCTGATGCTCCTCGGTGAGCACCTCATCTTCGCGGCGATAGCGCGTCTCTTGATGCAGCACGATGGTGTTGAAGCGGCTCTCCATGCCCGAGTCGAAACCCTTGAAGAGTTTGGGCAACTGGTTAGGTACGCCCGTGAGCAACACCGCCAGCGAGGGGTGCTCCACGTAGATCTCCTCATTGTTCGTCTTCAGTCGCTTGTCGATGGCTGTGTTGTCATAGATTTCGAGCAGCTCGTCGAAGTAGTTGCCATGCTCGCGAGCGTTGGAGTTGAGCAGTATCTTCACTTCCGACAGCAGCATCAGCAAGGGCAGCCCCTGGTTCTGCGCCATCTCTTGCAGGAACCTCGCCTCGGTCGTGCGCTGAGGCATCTGTATCTGCGGAGTGAACGGTGCCTTGGGCTCCTCTACCGTGGCCAGTTCCATGGCCAGATCGTCGAGCGAGAGCTTCCTCCCCGTCTTCTCCAGCTCCTTGATTACTATCTCATACGCCTTCTTGCGACGGGCATACTCCTTCATCTTCTCCTCCTTCTCGTCGCGCAGCATACGGTCGATGGTGAGCAGCACATCCTTCACCGCCGTGATGGCACTCTTACCTGCCGAGGGGTTGCCCACGACGAAGAGGTATATGGTGGCAGAGCGTTGCTTCTTGTCCTCCACCACAGCGCAATAGGGCGTCACTGCCGAGAGCACCGTGAGCAGTCCCATGAGCACCGCATCCCTCAGGTGAGGATACTCCTTGTGCTCATCGGGGAGCCACCGCAGCAGCCGCGGCAACCGGTGGTAAAACTCCTCGGGCAACGCCACGGGGTATCCCCACCGCTTAGGCTCCTCATCCTCGTCGCTCGCCTTGTCCGCTTTGCCTTCGGGGTATAGATACCCGAGCTTGCGCAGCAGCGCATCGGTCAGCGTCGACGGCTTCTTAGCCTTGCGTCTCCTCTTGGCCTGCTTCTTCGATGGCTTCTTGCCATTCGTATCAGCCTCTACCGGTTCATCACTCTGGAGCTCCCTGGCCAGCTCCATGGCCTTAACACTCGACACCTTACTGCCTATGATAAGGCTGGCGTCTATTGAGGTCACTTCTTGTACCTCGTTGTCTTGTTTGTTTTCTTTTGCCATATTAAAGAAATTGAACTATTAAACATTCTCTTTTTCG
The DNA here is from genome assembly GCA_947367415.1 of uncultured Bacteroidales bacterium. Lineage (GTDB taxonomy): Bacteria > Bacteroidota > Bacteroidia > Bacteroidales > Bacteroidaceae > UBA1189. The sequence goes on along the minus strand of CANBEE010000172.1, from coordinate 396 downwards.
CGTACACACTCCCCAATGTGTATACCCATCAGTTCGGTGTCACTCAAGTCAACGACTCACACATCTGTACACTAAGTATCAGTCATTTGCAAGAGTATAGGCTGTCGCCCAGCACGTCAGTGACGCGTCACCTTGTCACCATCATCAGCCGTAGTCTCGGAAAATCTAGGGCAAGACGAACGCTCGTCTACAAAGGCTTTTCAAAAAATGCAGGTCTAGACGAAGCGAATCAGGCAAAGAGAATAATTTTGCCAGAGCCTTTCGTTTTGAAAAACAGCCAAAGAGATTTTCCTCATCAAAAGGCTCTGATTTCCGAAGAGTGTCGTTGATGTGGAATTTGTCCATTTAGCACCCATTTCTGCCGAGTAAACGATTTTTATTTTTGGCCTGGCAAGG
>CANBEE010000171.1 GCA_947367415.1 uncultured Bacteroidales bacterium | reverse complement strand
GTGCTGGAGTCTTTTCGGCCCAGTATACCACAATCTCATGAGGAGAATTGTTGGTCAAGTATGCAGCAGGACTGATGGAATCATAATCACAACCACATAATAACAAAATTGTCATTTCCAAGAGGAAAGGTAAACTTCTATTTTTCATATTATTGAAATTTAATTACGTTCTAAAGGGAAGAACATACTTAAAGGAATGAAAGATAGTTCAAAACGATATCTGTCATTTTCCCAATCAACACCCTCGAATTCTTTAAAGTAATCAGCAGACAAGCGGTTTGCCCATGTTTCTGCCTTGTTGCGTGATTTGCTTGATGCCAAGCTATGTGCGGTTACTTCACCACACCCTCGGCCACGAGGTATTCGGCTATCTGCACGGCGTTGAGGGCTGCGCCTTTCTTGATTTGGTCGCCTACAATCCAGAAGGTGAGTCCGTTGTCGTTGGTGAGGTCCTTGCGGATGCGGCCTACGTATACGGGGTCTTTGCCGGCAAGGAAGAGGGGCATGGGGTATTCCTTCTCGGCGGGGTTGTCCATGAGCACGAGACCATCGCCAGCAGCAAAGGCTTCGCGGGCTTCCTCCACGCTGATGGGGCGCTCGGTCTCGAGCCAGATGCTCTCGGAGTGTGAACGCAGGGCGGGCACGCGTACGCATGTGGCGCTGACGCGGATGTCGGAGTGCATGATCTTCTTTGTCTCGTGATACATCTTCATCTCCTCCTTGGTGTAGCCGTTGTCGGTGAACACGTCGATCTGAGGGATGAGGTTGAAGGCGAGCTGGTAGGCAAACTTCTCTACGGTCACAGGCTCATCGGCCAATACCTGACGGTACTGCTCGTAGAGCTCGGCCATGGCTGCTGCACCGGCACCGCTGGCAGCCTGGTAGGTCGACACGTGGACGGTCTTGATATGTGAGAGCTGCTCGATGGCTTTCAGGGCCACGACCATCTGTATGGTGGTGCAGTTGGGGTTGGCGATGATGCCGCGCGGACGGGTGAGCGCATCGGCTGCATTCACCTCGGGCACTACGAGGGGCACATCCTCGTCCATACGGAAGGCGCTGCTGTTGTCGATCATGATGGTGCCATGCTTGGTGATGGTATCGGCATACTCCTTGGAGGTGCCGGCACCAGCCGATGTGAAGGCTATGTCAATGTCTTTGAAGTCGTCGTTGTGTTGCAGCAACTTGACGGTAATCTCCTTGCCGCGGAAGGTATAGGTACTACCGGCGCTACGGGGCGAACCGAACAGCACGAGTTCGTCGATGGGGAAGTTTCTCTCTTCGAGCACGCGGAGGAACTCCTGTCCTACAGCTCCGCTGGCTCCTACAATAGCTACTTTCATTCGTTTGAGTTATTAATTATGAATATTGCGTGCAAAAATACTATATTTTTATGAGATATTCTCTATTTATGCCTTGTAAACCACTTGATACTCCTTATTTATGCCAACATGGCTTCGGCAAGAGCCTCCATAGCAGGTTGGTCGGTGGGCTTCATGGTGGAGCGGATGGTGACGATGGGCTCTGCAAGCTCAAGCTCCTTCATCTGCTCGAGCATCTCCTTCATCACACGTCCTGCGGTGGGTGCCCACGAGCCGTTCTCGATGATGCCTACGCGGCGGTGCTGATACCCCTTGAGCTGCAGGTGGTGGAGGAAGTCGTACATCGGGGGGAATACCGAGGCATCGTACGATGAGGCGGCTACGATGAGCCGTTTGTGACGGAAGGCTTCGGCTACGGCTGCCGACATGTCGCTGCGGCTGAGCTCGATGACCGTGACCTCTGAGGCTCCCCTGGCACGGAGGAGGTCGGCCATGTGGTGGGCTGCCTTGCCAGTGCCGCCATGGATGGTGGCGTAGGCGATGAGCACACCGTCGGTTTCGGCCTCGTAGCGGCTCCAGCGGTCGTACAGACTGATGTAGTGCCCGAGGTCGGCTGTCAGCACAGGTCCGTGGAGGGGGCAGATGGTGGCGATGTCGAGTGCCGAGAGCTTCTTGAGCAACGTCTGCACCGGAGCACCATACTTGCCGCAGATGTTGTAGTAGTAGCGGCGTGCCTCGTCGGGCCAGGCGGGACTGCCGGTGGCGCTATCGGCGATGATGGCCCCGCGCAGTGCACCAAAGGTGCCGAAGGCATCGGCCGAGAAGATAACCCGCGCAGCCTGGTCGTAGGTGACCATCACCTCGGGCCAGTGCACCATAGGAGCCATCACAAACTGTAGGGTGTGGTGGCCGAGGCTGAGCGTGTCGCCCTCCTTCACGGCTATCGTGCGCTGGGCAAAGTCGGTGGCGCCAAAGAACTGTGGCAGCATCTGCACCGCACGTGCTGAAGCCACGATCTGTAGCCCGGGGTAGCGCTCCACGGCATCGGCGATGGTGCCTGTGTGGTCGGGTTCCATGTGCTGTACGATGAGGTAGTCGGGAGTGCGTCCGTCGAGCAGGCGCTCTATGTTGTTCCACCAGGCTGCGCTCTCGCGGCGATCTACGGTATCCATGATGGCAATCTTCTCATCCATGATAAGGTATGAGTTGTAGGAGATGCCATCGGGTACGGGGTACTGGCTCTCGAAGAGGTCGATGCTGGTGTCGTCAACACCGATGTAGTGTATGGTTTCAGTAATATTGGTTCCTTTCATCTTATGGTCGTTTTGTATGATAATCGGGTGCAAAGGTAACGCTTTTCTCGTGAATGGGTCTACTGTGCTCGTTGTTGCAATAAACTTTAACGTTTTTTTTCGACTTGCAAGAGCTGTGCACCCAATTATATATAATAAAAGGGAGCAGCCCTAAGGCTACTCCTCCACGATTTCGAACATGTCTTTTGTCACGCCACAGACAGGGCAGGCCCAGTCGTCGGGGATGTCTTCAAACTTGGTTCCGGGCGCAATGCCGCTATCGGGGTCACCTACTGTGGGGTCGTATACCCAATCACATACTGTGCAATAATACTTGGTTGTCATAGTTATCTTTTTTTTAATTGTTACGTATTTCTTTATTGTTCACTTGTCATCTTTTGACAGTGCAAAGATAGGGCATAAATACATGCCGGCCAACAGACCTTAACTATGAGAAGATAGGGCTTGCCTATAATGTCGCGTGAGTAAAGAAAAAAAAGCGGTACAGGCTGTAAGAGCTTGTACCGCTATTAGTGTTGTTGATGTCCCCGGATTACTTGATGCCGAGCTTCTTGCGGAGAGCCTTGGGCACAGCGTCCTTATGAACAACGATGTTCATGGTCTTGTAGCGTGCGAATGCCTTTGAAGCATACCAGATGCCTTCGTACTTACCGCTCTTGCCCCATGAGTTCTTTACCATGTAGTACTCATTGCCGGCCTGGTCCTTGGCGATACCATAGATAAGCATACCGTGGTCATCGGTAGTCTCCCAGTTGTCATAGCCGAGCTGACGCTCCTCTTGTGTGCACCATTTCTGGGGCTGGGGCTTCTCGTTGAGCTTCTTCTCTGCGGGTGAGAGCTTGAGCCAGTGTGCCATGTCTGAACCGCTGAGCTCCTGAGCCTTCTCGGCATCGGGCATTACAGCTACACCATTACGTGTGAAGCCGCTTTCGCTCACGTCGGAACCCCATGCGATGGTGTAGCCATTCATGATGGCGTTGTCAAATACCTCCATCAGCTCATCGATGGGGAGGTTGTAAGACTGTGCCCAACGCCAGTTGTCCTGAATCTCAAGGACGAATGACTCGTAGAAGGGGTGGTGTGTGTAAGAAGTAAGTGATACGTAGTCGTCGGCGTTGAGGCCGGTAGACTCATAGTATGACTTCGGAGTGTACTCCTTGCCGTTTACTGTGAAGCTCTCGGGACGCTCGCCGAGGTAGATGTCGTGGATGCTCTCGATAGCCTTCTTCCAAAGCATGTTGCCCTCGGCATCGCTCTGAAGCTTGCTGTGACGGCCCTTGGCGATAGCGGCTACTACTGCATCGCTTACGGCTGATAGCTCGGTGTGGTTGCTCAATGTGTCGCCATACATAACACCGGGACGCATCTCTGCCTCAGGTACGAGACCGAAGTGCTCCATGCCATAGAGTACGTCGTAGAATGAACCTCCCTGTGAGAATGAGGCGTCACCATGAGTGCGCACAGCCTTGTCGGCACGATCGAGGTAGGTGTTGTGTACGATAAACATTTCAGAGAAGTCATACTCGCCCTTGCCCATACGGAGCAACTCGGCCTCGAGGAAGGCCATGGTAGAGTAGCACCAGCAAGTACCGGCACGGTTCTGATTCTTGATAGAGGTGATGGGATTCTCCTTCACGGTGGTGAATACGAAGCCCTCATCCTGCTTTGCATCTTGTGCGAAAGCACTGAAGGTTGCTAAACCTGCAAGTGCGATTGATAAAAAGCGCTTTGTCATATTAATTTGTTGTTAGGTTATTGTTTTGTAGGGTGCAAAGGTAATAAAAACAAGCGAATAAAACCAAACAGCCTCTAAGATTCTTTGATTTTTTCTATTATCTTCTCGTCAATCTCCATGATGGCACTGCCAAGGAGGTCGACCTTGAGGGCAAAATAGTGCTTGCCCTTGCTGTGGGCGATGACGCCTTCGAGACCCGTCAGTGGTCCCTCGGTGATACGTACACGGTCGCCCTCCTTCAGGCGCTCTTCGGTGAAGTCGACTTGTTGGTTGGCGTTGGTGACGAAGAAGATGAAGGCTTGCATCTGGCTCTCGGGGATGCGGGCAGGGGTAGACTTGCCAGGGATGCAGACGGTGTAGGTCACCGAACTCAGCTTGAGCACCTCGATACGCTCCTTCTCCGTAGCATGCACGAAGATGAGCTGAGGAGTGAGCACACGCTCCTTGATGACACGGCGGTCGTGCCATACGCGTACTTCACTGCGTACCGGCACGAAACACTCGATGCCCATCTTGGCCAGATTGTCCCTGGTCTTCAATTCGTGGAACAACCGTACGTGTATGGCAAACCAATATTTGGGTAACTCTGTATTCATGTCGCTATATTACCGCGCGGCATACATCCGTTCGTAGTAGTGTTGGTAGTCGCCGCTGGTAACTTCGTCGACCCATGCCTGATTGTTGAGATACCACTCAATCGTTTTTACGATACCCACTTCGAAGCAGGTCTCAGGGTACCAGCCCAATTCCTCTTTTATCTTGCTGGGGTCAATGGCGTAGCGTTGGTCGTGTCCGAGGCGGTCCTTGACGAAGGTGATGAGCTCGTCGTTTATCCAGTCTATTGCAGGCAGTCCATCTTCGCCCTTGATGACTTTCTTCAGCACTTTTCGGTACTCGGGTCGCTCGGTCATCAGACGATGTATGGTGGCGATGGTGAGGCGAACGATGTCTATATTCGTTTTCTCGTTGTGTCCTCCTACATTATATACTTGTCCGGGACGGCCTCTGCGTACGACCATCTCAATGGCCTTGCAATGATCCTCTACGTAGAGCCAGTCACGTACGTTGGAGCCGTCGCCATATACGGGCAACTTCTTCCCTTCAAGGATGTTCTTGATGATGAGTGGAATGAGCTTCTCCGGGAAGTGGTAGGGGCCATAGTTGTTCGAACAGCGGGTGATAGTCACGGGCATGTGGAAGGTGTCGTGGTAGGCCATTACGAAGAGGTCGGCACTGGTCTTCGATGCGCTGTAGGGACTGTGTGGACACAAGGGGGTCTCTTCGGTAAAGAAGCCCTCTGCACCGAGGCTACCGTATACCTCATCGGTCGATACTTGATGGTAGCGTACTCCGTCGCGCCATAGGGGATAGCCCTGCTCGTCTTTGCCTGTCACCCATGCCTTGCGGGCACAGTCGAGGAGATTCTGTGTGCCGAGGATGTTGGTCTCAAGGAACAGTTGTGGGTTCTCGATACTGCGGTCTACATGGCTTTCAGCAGCGAAGTTTACCACCACATCAAAGCGGTATTGTGCAAAAAGGTCGTCTACAAGGGCGCGGTCGCCTATGTCGCCGCGGTGGAAAGTGCAGCGCTCGCCGTCAATATCCTTGGCGATAGTGCCGAAGTTGCCGGCGTAGGTTAACAAATCCAGTACAACGATCTTTACATCGTCATAGTT
>CANBEE010000170.1 GCA_947367415.1 uncultured Bacteroidales bacterium | reverse complement strand
CTATAATGTACAGTTTGACAGAGTAAAAATAAATTTTCCTTCACTTTCGCTCGTTGGGATTTGGCATTTCTCTCGCCTTGCACTAATTTTAATCTGCTTCGCAGCTTGAAATTAGGCTGCGGCTCGGAAAACTGCAAATAAATTTGCGTTTTCTCTCGCCTTGCACTAATTTTGCGCCTATTATATTAATAGGTATATAAACATAGACTGTATAGTTATGGGAAAAGCATTGGATTTGGATTGGTCGAACCTCTCGTTCGGCTACATGAAAGCAGACTACAACGTACGCTGCTACTACCGCAACGGCGAGTGGGGCGAGGTGGAAGTGTCGGATAGCGAGCACATCACCTTGCATATGGCAGCTACCTGCCTGCATTATGGACAAGAGGCCTTCGAGGGTTTGAAAGCCTTCCGCGGCAAGGACGGCAAGGTGCGCATCTTCCGTCTCGAAGCCAACGCCGAGCGCTTGCAGAGCACTTGCGACGGCATCATGATGCCCCAGTTGCCTACCGAGAAGTTCCGCGAGATGGTAACCAAGGTGGTGAAGATGAACGAGCGCTTCGTGCCTCCCTACGAGAGCGGTGCATCGCTCTATATACGTCCGCTGCTCATCGGCACCGGAGCACAGGTGGGCGTACACCCTGCCGACGAGTATCTCTTCATGGTGTTCGTGATGCCCGTAGGCCCCTACTTCAAGGGCGGCTTTGCGGCAAACCCCTACGTGGTGATACGCCAGTACGATCGCTCGGCACCTCTAGGAACAGGTATCTATAAGGTGGGTGGCAACTATGCCGCTTCGATGAAGGCCAACAAGCTGGCTCACGACTTGGGCTACTCATGCGAGTTCTACCTCGATGCCAAGGAGAAGAAGTACATCGACGAGTGCGGTGCGGCCAACTTCTTCGGCATCAAGGACAACACCTACGTGACTCCTAAATCAACCTCAATATTGCCCTCCATCACCAACAAGAGCCTCATGCAGCTGGCCGAGGATATGGGCATGAAGGTGGAGCGTCGCCAGATACCTATCGAGGAGCTCGACACCTTCGAGGAGGCTGGTGCATGTGGCACTGCAGCGGTGATATCTCCCATCGAACGCATCGACGACTTGGAGATGAAGCGCAGCTACATCATCGCCAAGGACGGCAAGCCCGGTCCCATCTGCCGCAAGCTGTACGATACGCTTCGCGGCATACAGTATGGCGACATCGAAGACCGCTACGGCTGGGTGACGGTGTTGGAATAAAAACACACGCCCCCAACAAAGGAGAACAGAGACGCCCGCATGAGTACCGCGTGTACCTGATGATTATGAACAACCAGACACTACACTTCACCGATGCGCAGCGATTGATGCGCCCTACGGCTTTCACGACAATGATAAAGCCTGTGGGATCGGCATGCAACCTCGATTGTGATTATTGTTATTATCTCGGTAAGGCTGACCTCTACGGAGGTCACCAGCCGAAGATGAGCGAAGAACTGCTGGAACGATACATCAGCCAATACATAGAGGCCGTGCAAGTACCCATGGTGACTTTCTGCTGGCATGGAGGAGAACCGCTCCTCGCCGGACTCGACTTCTACGAAAAGGCTGTTGCACTGCAAAACAAATACAAGGGGAACAAGCAAATAGAGAATTCCCTACAGACTAACGGACTATTAATGAATACCGAGTGGTGCGATTTCTTCCGCCGCAACAACTTTCTCATAGGCATCTCACTCGATGGTCCCAAAGACATCCACGACGCATACCGTCACGATCGTGGAGGACACCCCACCTTCGACCGCGTTATGCGTGCCGTAGAGATGATGGCCGTAAATGGTGTAGAGTACAACACACTGAGCACCATCAATGACCGTTGTGCCGGACGAGGAAGCGAAGTTTATGCCTTCATGCGCTCAATCAGCAAGTACATGCAGTTCCTCCCCGTAGTGGAAATGGTCGAGAATGCTGCATTGAGGATTGAACGGAAGCCTTGCGACAGGCTCCAACCTGATGATTCCATCAACCATCAACCATCAGCCATTAACCGTCCCGCCATTGTCCCTCCCGGCATACCCAATGCGCAACTGGCCCCATGGAGCATCACATCCAAGGCTTTTGGCCGCTTCATGTGCGACATCTTCGACGAGTGGGTAATCAACGACGTAGGAGAACGCTTCGTACAGCTTTTTGACATTACTTTGGCACAATGGTGCGGCGTGCAACCTTCGCTATGCTCCTTCTGCCCCACTTGCGGTGATGGTCTAGTGGTAGAGCACAATGGCGACGTGTACATGTGTGACCATTTTGTATATCCCGAGTACCGCCTGGGAAACATTGAGACAGAACACCTTCGCGATCTACAACGCAAGCCTGAACTCTTCTGTTTCGGTATCGAGAAACGCAATTCACTCCCCACCGATTGCCGCCGATGCGAATTCCTCTTCGCCTGCCGAGGCGAATGCCCCAAGCATCGCTTCGCCACTACTCGCCGAGGCGAGCGTGGGCTCAACACGCTATGCGAAGGCTACAAGCACTTCTTTTCCTACACCGCACCCTATATGGAGCGTATGAGAGACTTGCTCGCACAAGGCAAAGAGGCATCGCACATCATACCTTGGGCACGGCAGAAACGAGGTTTTGCCGGTTGAATTTGTCAAGAGCAGATACCAAAAGAGCACACCCCAAAAGCACGATAATGAGGAGCAGAGTGCTGCATTAATTTTTTTCGTTAAATTTTAAGAAAAAAACATGCTGCATATCCACATCTTTTCCTAACTTTGGAATTTAGAAATTTCAACCTTAAAAACAATACAATATGAAAAGTAAGTACACACTCCCCAAGGATGGCGGACTCATTACTGCCAATGTCCCCAGCGACATCATTTGCCGCTACGAGAAAGTTCCCACTCACATTTTCGAGACAGAATACAAAGGTGTTCAACACGTAGCTGACCAGATAGTTGAAGCCATCAACAATCATCAGGGCGCAGAGCCTTTCATGTTGGGTCTTACCACTGGCCGTACACCTCTCGGCCTTTACCGTGAATTGGTAGAGCGCCACAAAGCTGGCAAGGTAAGTTTCAAGAACGTCGCCGTAGTGAGCCTCGACGAGTTTTATCCCATCACACCTGATCATCAGCAAAGCCGCAACTTCCGTATCCACGAAGAGCTGCTCAACCATATCGATATTCTCCCCGAGAACATCAACATTCCTGATGCAACAGTTCCCGTAAGCAAGATATCAGACTACTGCAAGAAGTACGACGAGATTGCCAGCAAGGTAGACTTCATGATTATCGGTATGGGCGAACAGGGACAGCTCGGCTTCAACGAGCCCGGCTCTTACGAAAAGTCACGTACACGCCTTGTTCAGCTGAGCCTCAACTCACGCAAGATTCAATCAAAGTTCTTCTCTAAGGAGAAAGAGGTGCCCACTATGGCCATCACCATGGGCATAGGCACCATCATGAAAGCCAAGAAAATTGTAGTCATGGCATGGGGCGAGAACAAGGCCGATGTTATTCAGAAAGTTGTAGAAGGCGACGACACTGAAATGATACCAGCAAGCCTCCTCCAAGCACATTCAAACATAGAAGTTGTCATCGACGAGTTTGCTGGTGACAAGCTCACTCGTGTTGAATCGCCCTGGGTAGTAGGCTCTTGCGAATGGAGCAAGAAGTTGGTGCGCAAAGCCGTTATTTGGCTCTGCAACAAGGTTGATAAACCCATCCTCAAGCTCACCTACCAGGACTATATCAAGAACTCACTGTCTGAAATGCTCGACAGTCTGGGCAAGACATACGCCACTGTAAACATTGAGGTCTTCAACGACCTGCAACATACCATCTCAGGATGGCCCGGTGGTAAGCCCAATGCTGACGACACCACACGTCCTGTGCCCTCAAGCCCCTTCCCCAAGCGCGTGCTCATCTTCTCTCCGCACCCCGACGATGACGTTATCTCTATGGGTGGTACCTTCATCCGCCTTGTAGAGCAGGGACACGATGTACACGTAGCCTACGAGACATCGGGCAACGTGGCTGTATACGACGACGTTGTAGTACAGCACATGGACACAGCACGCGAGATTGGCTTGGCCGACCGCTACGAAGAGGTACGCCAAATCATTGCCAACAAGATAGAAGGCGAACCAGAACCCCGTGCATTGCTCAACCTCAAGGGAGCTATTCGCCGTGCCGAAGCCAAGGCTGCCGTGCGCTCATTCGGCCTCAACGACGAGACCAACGCACACTTCCTTAACCTCCCGTTCTATGAGACTGGCGGCATCAAGAAGGGTGAACTCGGCGAAGCTGACATTGAAATCGTAGTGAAGTTGCTCCGCGAGATAAAGCCTCATCAGATCTATGCAGCTGGCGACCTCACCGACCCCCACGGTACACACCGTGTATGTATCGAAGCTGTGCTCGGAGCCTGGGAGATCGTGCAAAACGACGATTGGGCCAAGGAGTGCCACATATGGCTCTACCGCGGAGCATGGCAGGAGTGGGACCTCGGCATGGTAGACATGGCCGTACCCCTCAGCCCCGACGAACTCATCAAGAAGCGTCACGCCATCTTCCGCCACCTTTCACAGAAGGACATCGTACCCTTCCCTGGTGAAGACCACCGCGAGTTCTGGCAGCGTGCCGAAGACCGCACACAAAACACCGCACGCCAGTACGACAAACTTGGCATGGCCGAGTATCAGGCCATCGAGGTGTTCGTACGCATGACTTAATCTAACTATACAACTAATAAGAGAGGAGGGAGTCAATCGACTTCCTCCTCTCTTTATCATCTCTATAATGCATATGCCATAAACAAAAAAAAAGAAGCCTACTGGCTTCTTTTTGCGGTGCGTACGGGACTCGAACCCGTGACCCCCTGCGTGACAGGCAGATATTCTAACCAACTGAACTAACGCACCAGAAATATTTCAAGTCTAAAGGCAATCTCTCTCGATTGCGGGTGCAAAGATAGACACTTTTTCTGTATCTACAAAACGTTTGGCCGTTTTTTTACTAATTATTTTTTCAAACAGCCGTTGATATAGGCACGCATCTTTATATTCATGGCCCGAAAGTACCCATTCGGGCAATGTCGCTATGCGATTGAAACCGCATTGAGCAAAGAGATTGCATGCTGCATCATTATCGCACAAGACATAAGCATAGAGTTGGTGCATACCCAACACAGATTCCGCATAGTCACACAATAGAGACAATGCCTCTCGTGCATATCCTTTCCGCCTAAACTCTTCATCAATTACTATGCCCACCTCTGCTCGATGGTTGGCTGGACTGAAGTCGAAAAGGTCGACCACACCCACCACTTCGCCACTTTGGCGATGCTCCACCATGAGGCGCAGCTGTTTGTCTGCGTAAATATCGTGAGTGTTAGTCTCAATATACTGATGCAACAGATACCGCGAATAGGGAACCTTACAAGCCGACACAAGCCACAGGCGAGTATCATTCTCGACATGAAACATGAAATCGAGATCTATGAGCTCGGGTGCACGCAGAAGTAGGTTTTCGGATTGCAGTTGTTTCTTACCCATTTTACTTATGCGTTGTTGTGAGTATAAAGCGCCGTTTCCGTCACCAGCACCTTTGATTTTGTAGAATAGGTAGCTATGCGCAACGTATTCCCCGGTGTTTTCTCAAGCAGACGCAGGGCCGAACTATAGGAATAGGCATCCATATCATACACTACCATATCATAGCTGCGAAGATTGTCTACACCCGAAAGATGTCCGTCAGGGAGCGTAGCTTCGCTGCCCTCGACAAAGGCGTGCTTTCCTCCAGGGTTAGCGGTAGCCAAAATGGCACGTACTTCTTCGAGCATTTGTACACTACCCACAACAAGGAGGTTCTTAGGGGCCATTTCGGCTATAGGTCTTTTGCGATGACGGAACTGATTGCCCACGTATGCCATAAACGAGCGGACCCAAATAGCCAAGCTTATAGGCAAGCTTACAATAAAGGAGTAGTGAGCATAGTGCTTGTCGAAGAAAAGCTGCATAGCCTGGTAAAAGGTATACACATAGCGATACGAACTCTTCTCTGTACTCTCGCCCTTG
>CANBEE010000169.1 GCA_947367415.1 uncultured Bacteroidales bacterium | reverse complement strand
ATCCCAGATATTCGGTGATGACTAATGAAACAGGTAGTTACACACTTGATGTGCCGGCTTTCGTTACCTTGCTTGATGTGACTGCCCCTGGTTACAATCTCGTGCAGATGGCAGCCAACGAGAAGGCTCAAGTGGTATTGATGCATTCAGGCAAGTTCTCTGTCGACTATACATCGAAGGTTCAGGTTACTGATGTAGCGTCTACTGAGGATTTCTCTTTGAGCACGGCGCTTTCGGTAGATCAAGAGATAGGTACCCGATTGGGTGGAGACTTGCGCTCAATCACTCGTAGTGGTACTCCGGCGATGGGCTCGGCAATGTTTATCGGTGGCTTGAACTCGTTGAATGCCAATGCACAACCATTGGTGATTGTCGATGGCGTATATATGGATCAGCAATACGGTCGCGGTGCATTGCATGACGGACATGCTTCATTGGTGAAGCGAAGCGTTGAGGAGAATGATGTGACCGTGGTGAGTGTCTTCGTAAACCCCACCCAATTCAATGACAAGGGCGATCTTGAACGCTATCCACGTACGTTGGATGCCGATTGTCATCTGTTAGAGGGCTTAGGCGTTGACTACGTTTTTGCACCTTCTGTAGATGAGGTGTATCCTGAGCCTGATACTCGCGTGTTTGACTTCTCGCCGCTTGATAAGGTGATGGAGGGAGTTTATCGTCCAGGACATTTTAATGGTGTAGCTCAGATTGTAAGCAAACTCTTCATGTATGTTGAGCCTGATCGGGCCTATTTTGGCGAAAAGGATTTCCAACAGTTGGCGATCATTCGCGAAATGGTACGTCAGCTTGGCCTTGGCCTTGAGATTGTTGGCTGTCCTATAGTGCGTGAAGCCGATGGCTTGGCGCTCAGCAGTCGCAATGCATTGCTTACTCCAGAACAGCGTATAACAGCATTGGCAATCTCGAAGACCTTGTTCGCGAGTGTTGACTTTGCCAAGAATCATTCTTTGGAGGAAACAAAACAAATGGTTGAGTCCTCTGTTGCTGATGCTGAAGGATTGGAGTTGGAGTATTATGAAATCGTGAATGGTACGACCTTGCAGACTGTGCATTCTTGGGATGAAGCAGATTATATAGTGGGGTGTATTACCGTATATTGCGGTAAGGTACGCTTGATTGATAATATAAGATATAAATAAGAATCTGTTTTAAAATTATTTTGCGTTTAGCTGAGAGGAATTTTAGGATAGATTTGTGCTGTCAAGGTGCAGTAAATAGTGGTCTATTTACAAACCTTGAGAGGGCAAAAATGCCTAAAAGTACCTCAGATAAACCAAAAAGCAGATTCAATGACATGTTAGCGATAATTAAAAAACAGATTCTAATATGCTACTGACAGTACTGAAATCGAAGATACACTGTGCTCGCGTTACCGAGGCTAACCTCAACTATATGGGCAGCATAACCATTGATGAAGATCTGATGGATGCTGCTGGTATGCTCGAAGGTGAGCAAGTACATATTGTAAACAACAACAACGGTGAGCGCTTCATTACTTATATCATTAAGGGGGAGCGTGGCTCGGGAAAGATTTGTCTCAATGGAGCAGCTGCCCGCTTGGTGCAACCCAACGATGTGGTCATCATCATGGCTTATGCGCAAATGACTCTTGATGAAGCACGTGCTTTCCACCCTACAGTTGTATTCCCCAAGGAGGGAAATCGTCTGTAACTCAGTCTATTATATAAAGATGATGTGTCATGTGGCACATCATCTTTTGTTTTGTCATTCTGCTAGCAAACTGTCGATGGTGGCTACCAGATTATTGAACTCGGGTTCTACGAAGCGGCGGGTGAGCTTGACAATGCGGCCATCGCGGTCGATGAGCACGTTGCGTGTGATGCCTGACTTGCGCAAGGCATAGCTGGCAAAGACATCGCCCTTTTCGTCGAGGAGCATCGGGTAGGTGGTGCCCAACTTGGTGGTATATTCCTCTACCACTTCGCGCGGTTCTTCGCGGTCAACACCTACAAGTACAAAGTCGGCATTGTCTTTGTGGGGCTGCCAGATACGGCTCTCGATGTGCGGCATTTCGCCACGGCAGATACCGCACCAGCTGGCGGTGAATTGCAGCATCACAACCTTGCCGCGCAGTTTGGAGAGGGTAAACTCCGTGCCATCGGTGTACTTCAGCGTGAAGTCGGGAGCCATGTCGCCTACCTTCACCAGGTATTCGTGTTCGTACACGATGGTGTCTTTTGTGGGGGCCTGCTCGGCTATAGCGGCTGTCTCACTCTTCTTGTTGGTGTTGTTGCATGAGGCAAGCATCATGAGTGCTGCCATCAGAAATGTAAGTTTTTTCATACCTTATTATATATTGTGTTTGTTTCGTTTGTATTCGCGCAGCGAATTTAGGAAAAATTATTGAATTTGTAGGGAAGCAAACCAGTAAAATCTCTCAAGATACCTATAAATCTTCTTTGAGATTTCTGTATGTGGTAAAGATGTTGTATCTTAGCAGTACAATTATCGAATGTTATGGATTTAGTGAACAGATTCTTGCGCTATGTGCGCATTAATACACAGTCGGCCGAGGATGCAGGAGTTACACCCAGCACCCCAGGGCAGATGGAGTTTGTGAAGATGCTTCGTGATGAATTGGAGGCTATGGGCCTGGAGGAGATTACGCTCGATGAGCACGGCTACCTCTTTGCCACGCTGCCGGCCAACACCACACGCACACTTCCAACAATTGGCTTTATAGCTCATGTGGATACGAGTCCCGATGTGTCGGGCAAGAATGTTAATCCACGGATTGTAGAGAACTACAATGGTACGGATATTGTGCTTTCTGCCGAAGACCATACTGTGCTCACCACGGAAGAGTTCCCCGAGTTGTTGCGTTACGTGGGCAATGATCTCATCGTGACTGACGGACGTACGCTGCTGGGTGCCGACGATAAGGCTGGTGTTGCAGAGATTGTATCGGCCATTGCTTATCTACAGGCACATCCCGAGATTGAGCACGGCAAGATACGCGTTGGGTTCAACCCCGATGAGGAGATTGGCCTCGGTGCTCATAAGTTTGACGTGAAGCAGTTTGGCTGCGACTGGGCTTATACGATGGACGGTGGCGAGATTGGTGAACTCGAGTATGAGAATTTCAACGCAGCGTCGGCCCGTATTACAATCAAGGGGCGCAATGTGCATCCCGGCTATGCCAAAGACAAGATGCTCAATTCCATGCGCGTAGCAACAGAGCTTGTAGGAATGTTGCCCAAGAACGAAGTGCCGGAGTGTACTGATGGTTACGAGGGCTTCTTCCATCTCGTAGGCATGAAGGGTGGCGTTGAGGAAACCACACTAAGCTACATCATACGTGATCATAGCTCTGAGATTTTCAACAAGCGCAAGGAGTTGCTGCACACATGTGTGCGAGAACTTAATAAGGAGTATGGTGACGGTATCGTTACGTTGGAACTCAATGATCAATATGCCAATATGCGTGAGGTTATTGAACCGGTCATGTATGTAATAGACATTGCTTGCCAAGCTATGCGTGAGGTCGATGTAGAGCCTAAGATTAAGCCTATTCGTGGAGGAACAGACGGTGCGCAGCTCTCTTTCAAGGGACTGCCTTGCCCCAACATCTTTGCCGGTGGAGTCAACTTCCACAGCCGCTATGAGTTTGTTCCTGTGCAGTCAATGCAGAAGGCTATGATGACTATCGTGAAGATTGCTGAGATTGTAGGCAAGGGTTAAGTTTTTTTGATAAAGATATGAGCGGGGTGTGCCATTCGGCACACTCCGCTCTCTTTATAAGCCTCCCTACTCAATAGCGATGGTTTGATGTATTTGCGGCTTTTCCTCTGCATTCTTGCGTGGTAGCTTGATATGCAATACGCCATGTTTCACCTTGGCTTTGATATTGCTCTTGTCCACATCTTCAGGGAGGATGAGCGTCTGCTCGAATTTTGCGTATGAGAACTCACGACGAAGATATTTGCATTCCTTCTCATCGCTGCATTCGCTTTTGCACTCCTTGTCCTTCTCCTTTTCGTCGCAGTTGCAACATTTCTCCATGGTGATAACAAGGTCGCCTACTTCGTCGAGGTGGATATGGAAGTCATCTTTAGTCATGCCAGGAGCTGCAACTTGCACCTTGTACTCGTCTTTCTTCTCAATCACATTGATGGCCGGTGCTGTAGCTTTGGTGCGGTCCATCCAATTGGTGTCGAAAAAGTCGTTGAAGATACTCGGTACCCATTCTTGGCGGTACATTCTTTTCATTGGGGTCATAGTTGAATTAGTTTAATAGGTTAAACATATTGTCCCATTATAATGCTAAAAGCCACCGATTGTTCGATGACAACCGATGGCTTTTATTATTTATTATGGTAGATTTACTTCACCTCATTCCAACTGGGAGGATTGACACCAAGCAGGTGACGCACGAAGAAGTCGTAGCGCTTGTGCTCGCCGAATGCCTCGCCCATGGTGTGGCGTTGGCCGGGGAGGAAGACGAACTCAAAGTCCTTGTCGGCCTTGATGAGTGCATTCACTACTTGCATCGTAGAGGCGGGGTCTACATTGTCGTCCATCTCGCCCACGACAAGCATCAGCGGACGGCTCAGCAGGTGAGCATTCTCCACATTGCTGCCCTCCTTGTACTGGTCACCCACGGGGTAGCCTAGCCATTGCTCGTTCCACCAAATCTTGTCCATGCGGTTGTCGTGGCATCCGCAAGCTGAGTAGGCTGCTTTGTAGAAGTCGGGGTGGAAGAGTACGGCAGTCATGGCCTCCTGGCCGCCAGCCGAGCAGCCGTAGATGCCTACGCGGTCGATATCCATGTAAGGATATTTCTCTGCAGCGGCACGTATCCAGCTGATATGGTCGGGCAGACCGGCATCCTTGAGGTTCTTGTAACATACGTTCTCGAATTCGCGTGAGCGGAACGAGGTGCCCATGCCATCAACAAAGACTACGATGAAGCCAAGTTCGGCAATCGAACTCATATAATAATGGTGGGCTGTGAAGGCCTTGGGCACGTAGTGGTCACCTGGACCTTGGTAGATATACTCAAGGATGGGGTATTTCTTGTTGGGGTCAAAGTTTGACGGGCGGATGATGAGTCCCCACATATCGGTCTTGCCGTCGCGGCCCTTGGCGGCAAAGACCTCCGGTGCACGCCATCCCTCTGCTTCGAGGCGGCTGATGTCGGCAGTCTCAAGGGGCATCACGGCACTGCCATCCTCGGCATTGCGGAGTACGGCTACAGGAGCATCGTTGGCGGTAGAGTATACATCTACCAGGTACTGCATGTCGCGTGAGAACCATGCCTTATGGGTGCCACGCTCTGGGGTAAGGTCGGTGAGTCCGTTGCCATCGAAGCCTACACGGTAGTAGCGGATGTGGTAGGGATCCTCATCGGTTTGCACGCCGTTGGCAGAGAAGTAAATCAGCTCGTTCTCCTCGTCGATACGGATGATGTCGCGCACGTACCATTTGCCCTTGGTAATCTGATGAGTGGGCTTGCCTGTGGCGCGGTCGTACATGTAGAGGTGGTTCCAGTTGTCGCGCTCGCTTGACCAGATGATACGCTTGCCGTCCTTCAGGTGGTGGCGATAGATGCGTGAGTAGTTGACATACTTGTCGCTGCTCTCCTCGATGATGGGGCGCACGGTGCCGTCCTCGGCCGAAACCTCCAATATGCGGTAGTTCTGATGGCCACGCTCGTTGTACTCGAAGGTGATGCTGCGGCTATCCTTGTCCCAAGAGGGGTGGCTGATGTAGTACTGGTGATTGAAGAGTTCGGTTGAGGGAATGATGGCATGGCCTGTCTCCACCTCATAGATGCAGGGTACCTTGAAGGGGAGCTCATCGCCTGGCTTGGCATACTCCTGCTTGTGGAGCTTGGGCTGCAGCTGATCGGCCGGTGAGGACTCCACATAGTATACGTAGCGCTTCTCGGTGGGGCGTATCTTGCACGATACCACCTTGCGGCTGTCGGGGCTCCACTGTATGTAGGCCGAGTAGTAGTTGGCCAATGTGCCGTCGATGCTGAGCTGGCGCTCACAGCCTGTCGCGCGCTCGCGTACATATATATTATGGTTCTTGATGTAGGCG
>CANBEE010000168.1 GCA_947367415.1 uncultured Bacteroidales bacterium | reverse complement strand
AGTGAATGACGGCTATATTTATGCTCTAATGCGGCAAAAAGTGCTAAAAAAGGTGCTTTTTGCCGCATTTTTTGCTCAATAATTATTTTTCGGTGCACTTTTCTTCGAAATCCAAGGAAAATATTTGGAGCGAAAGAGAAAGTTTCTTTTCTTTGTATCGCTTTAAGTTATTTATTCATTAAAAACATTACTATTATGGCAGAAATTGAAGCAAGAGTAAAGGCTATTATCGTAGATAAGCTTGGTGTAGATGAGTCAGAAGTAACTCCCAATGCAAGCTTCACAAACGATCTCGGTGCAGATTCTTTGGATACAGTAGAGTTGATCATGGAGTTGGAGAAGGAATTCGGTATGTCAATTCCCGATGATCAGGCTGAGAAGATCGCTACCGTACAGGACGCTATCGACTACATCGCTAACAACGCGAAGTAATTAGAGTACAGCGATAGTACTATAAAAAGTCGTATTAATTGGTCAAAACCCGATTATACGACTTTTTCTATTATAATATATACTAGTCAACAGTCTCTTCCTTATGCATCGCCTGGTCGATTACATACATTACCTCTTCAGCAACGACAAGGAGTTTCGTCGCAAGCTGCGCCGTATCCTGGGATTCTATCCTCGCGAGGTCTCTGTCTATCGTGAGGCGCTCATGCACCGTTCGCTCAACTACCACCGCCAAGGTGAGCAGAAGAAAGACAATGAACGGCTCGAATACCTGGGCGATGCCATCATCGAGGCTGTGGTGAGCGATATCCTCTATCATACGTTTCCAGGCAAGAAAGAGGGCTTCCTCACCTCTGTGCGCAGCAAGATTGTGCAACGCAGCAGTCTCAACCGCATTGCCAAGGAGACGGGGCTTGTCGACCTCATACAGTCGACCCATATCAACCGCACCCACAACAGCTTTATCCCCGGCAACGCCTTCGAGGCACTGGTGGGCGCCATCTACCTCGACCGTGGCTATGCCTGGTGCTACCGCTTCTTCAAGCATCGCCTCATAGGCAAGCACATCGACCTCAAGCAGGTAGCCAAGGAGGACGACAACTTCAAGAGCAAGCTCATCGAGTGGAGCCAGAAGACGCAGTTTGCCGTCGTGTTTGAGCTTGTAGATGAGAATACCGTAGGCACCAACAGTCCCACCTTCCGCAGTCGCGTATGCATCGAGGGCATGGAGTTTGGCATCGGCTTCGGATATTCCAAGAAGGAGAGCCAGCAGCTTGCCGCCAAGGAGGCCATGCGCCATATACGCAAGAGAGACGAGCTGTACAGGAAAGCCGTAGAGCACTTTGATGCGCGTACAGCCCCCGTAGCGACACCTACCGAGGAGGTGCAGGAACAAATCCCCGAAGCATCTTCCGAGCCAATAGCGACATCTACGGCCGAGGCTTAGTTTCAAGCGATGTTTTCGGGATGTTACGATATGTTATAATTTATTATAATTTGCATCCGTAGTCGCTCCATTCCAAAAGTTTACACTACTTTTGTGCGTTTTTTTAGATATAGGATAATGCAAACCAAACTGATTGGTACTGCCTTAAAGTTCAGACAGCACAAGATTGACCAATACGATACCCAGGCCGAGGCGATACAGCGCCGCGCCCTCTCACGCCTTATCAGCAAGAGCCGCCACACCGAGTGGGGCACTCTCTATGGCTATGACAATATCCGCGACTACGAGCAGTTTGCCGCCCGCGTGCCCATCTCCGACTACGAGGGACTGAAGGGCTACATTGACCGTATGCGCCATGGAGAGAGCGACATCCTGTGGCCCGGACGCGTGAAATGGTATGCCAAGTCATCGGGCACTACCAACGACAAGAGCAAGTTTATTCCCGTATCGCAGGATGGCCTCGACGACCTCCACTACCGTGGCGGCACCGACTCCGTGGCCCTCTACCTCCGCAGCAACCCGCAGAGCCGCATGTTCAGCGGCAAGGCGCTCATCCTCGGTGGCAGCCATGCCCCCAACTACAACCTGCCCCACAGCCTCGTGGGCGACCTCAGCGCCATCCTCATAGAGAATGTCAGTCCCTTCATCAACCTCTTCCGTGTGCCCAGCAAAGAGATTGCCCTGCTGAGCGACTTCGAGGAGAAGATGGAGCGCATAGCCCAGTATATCAAGGATTGCAACATCACGAACCTCTCCGGTGTGCCCTCCTGGATGATGGCTGTGCTCAAGCGTACGCTCGAGATCACCGGTAAGGACAACCTCTGCCAGCTGTGGCCCCACCTCGAGGTCTTCTTCCATGGCGGCGTGGCCTTTACGCCTTACCGCGAGCAGTACAAGCAGCTCATACCCACCGACCGCATGCATTATATGGAGACTTACAACGCCAGCGAGGGATTCTTCGGCTTGCAGAGCGACCTCTCCGACCCTGCCATGCTGTTGATGCTCGACTACGGTGTGTTCTACGAGTTCATCCCCATGGACGAGTTTGGCAAGGAGAATCCCACCATCGTACCCCTCTGGGGCGTGGAGCCAGGACGCAACTATGCCATGGTCATCAGCACCTCGTGCGGCCTGTGGCGCTACATCATCGGCGACACGGTGAAGTTTACCCAGAAGAATCCCTATAAGTTTATCATCACCGGCCGCACCAAGCACTTCATCAACGCCTTTGGCGAAGAGCTCGTGGTAGATAATGCTGAGAAGGGCCTACGCAAGGCCTGCGAGGCCACCGGTGCACAGGTCAAGGAGTACACCGCCGCGCCCGTCTTCATGGATGGCAACGCCAAGTGCCGTCACCAGTGGCTCATCGAGTTTGCCACACCCCCTGCCGACCTCAGCGCCTTCGCCCGTCTGCTCGACCAAGCCCTGCAGACCATCAACTCCGACTACGAGGCCAAGCGCTACAAGGATATCACCCTGCAGGAGCTTGAGATAATCCCCGCCCGCAAGGGTCTCTTCGATGCTTGGCTCAAGGAAAAGGGCAAGCTGGGCGGCCAGCACAAGATACCTCGCCTGAGCAACTCGCGCGACATCATTGAGGAAATGTTGAGAGTTATGAGTTGTGAGTCTTGAGTTTTGAATTGGCCTCCGGATGATAATAGAAGATTGGCGGAGCTGCATTGTGCGTGCAACTCACAACTCATAAC
The DNA here is from genome assembly GCA_947367415.1 of uncultured Bacteroidales bacterium. Classification (GTDB taxonomy): domain Bacteria; phylum Bacteroidota; class Bacteroidia; order Bacteroidales; family Bacteroidaceae; genus UBA1189. The sequence goes on along the minus strand of CANBEE010000168.1, from coordinate 3,047 downwards.
TCATAACTCAAAAACTCTCCATCATTCCCATAATCTCCCGTTCATAGTATTCGTCCATCACATCGCGGCTCTGCACCACGATGAGCACGACGATGCCTATGCACAGGGCAAAGGTCGTGAAGGTCTCCACGGAGGGGAGCGTATGGTCAAGCAGCGATGACGCCACGGCAAGCATCGAGGCCGCTATCGGCTGCCAGTAGCAGACGAGCAGGGCTATGCCGCCTCCCCATAGCAGGGCAAAGATGATGACAAGGTATATGCGGCGCAGGTTGCGCTCGGGCAGTTGGCGCATGATGCGTGCGTGCAGCGAGGCTTCGTGCTCGCGGCTTGTGGTGTCTGCTTTCTGTAGCAGCGCTCTTATCTGTCGGTCTTCCTTGTTCATATTCTCTTCCTTTTTTTATTCTCCTCTGAGGGGGAGGTGGTACATTATTCTTCTTCAGTCAGTAAGGTTCGTAAATGGTTTCGTCCGCGGCTGAGCGATGTCTTGATGGCAGCGACCGACATCTCCGTCACGGCCGCTATCTCCTTGATGCTCATCTCCTCCAGGTAGAAGAGCGTGATGCAGGTCTTCTCGCCCTCGCCCAGCATTCCGATGGCGCGGTGCAGGGCGGCTATCTCCTCGGCATCATAGTCGGGCTCCACGGCCAAGTGCTGCAGGGCGGGTGCCACGTGCTCATCGTCGAGACTCAGGTGATGCTTCACTCCCTTGAGATGGTTCTGATAGGTGGTGAAAGCAATGCGGTACACCCACGTGCCGAACGCCGAGAGTCGCTTGTAGCTGTCCAGTCCGCGCCACACACGGATGAAGGTCTCCTGCGTGAGGTCATCGCTCAGCGCCTCATCGCCACCCGTCTGTATGAGGAAGTAGCGGCGCACCGGGCGCAGATACCGCTTCATCAGTCGGCCGAATGCACGCCCATCGTTCAGGAGCAGCACACGGGAGATAAGGAGTATTTCTTCGGGAGTGGACACGGGATCGAATTGAAAATTGAAAGTTCTTCATCTTTTGTCATTCTGAACATAGTGAAGAATCTCTAAAAGTGCCAAAAAGAGATTCTTCGCTTTGCTCAGAATTACAATATGATTTACTTCTCCTCTACCACCTCAGCCTCTTCTATGGGCTCGACCTTGGGCTCACGCACTGCCTCGGCGGCTTTCTTCTGAGTATTCTTATTCTCAAAATAGCTGAATGCTGCTCGAGTGACGATGCGTAGTAGACCTATGCCAGCCAAGATGAAAAAGATCAAACCTAACTCACTATTCTTATGAAGATCTTCCGCGACACAAATGATAGCCCCTGCAAGACCTACTCCCAGCAATGTAGCATCGAAGATATAGCGTTCTTTATCGCTCTTCCTCGGCCTCATCAGTGCCTCGATAGCCTCCTTACTGATAGGTTCGGTAGAGTTCAGCAGGTTGTTGTCGATGAGTTTGTTGATAAGTTCCTTGTGGTCTTCGGCCTTGCGGCGTGAGTGGCGGAGGCATAGTACTACGATAGTAATTGTACCTCCTGCAAAAACAAATAATAACCAAAGGTCCTCATTCCATATTGCACGCATCTTGGTTATTTGGGCTTGTTGTTCTATTGATGCCATTTCCCTAGCATGCTTGTCTAATTGCGCTTGTCTTGCCGAAGCTACAGAATCTTCATACTGCCTCATACGCATTTCGCGTTCCCATTTTGCTTGTGATGAATCAAGATTTTGCGCCATTCCCATCACCGGCATCAATGCCACCGCTGCCAGTAGCAGCACTTTGAAAAACTTTTTCATATCGTTCGTTGTTTTAGTTTGTTTGTTCATTTTGTTCGTTCTTGTTGGTGTCACCGTCAATTAGACAACCTAACTTGCCAAAGGTTACACGAAGGTAAACTTTTTTCTTCACACAGGCTATTTTTTCTTCGGTTGTTTATTAAATTTATACTGCACGTGCAGCATAGCATATCGAGGCAATACGTTCCTTCTTACTTCGGTACGCCCCTGCGCATTGATTGAATAGGTTATGTTGCTGAGGCTGCCCAGCAGGTCATAGCCGTCGAGCATAAATACCAGATTGCCTTTCATGATGCTCTTCGTCAGGCGGGCGTTCCATACGAACTGGTCGGTGTTGAACATCTCGTCGTTGTATCCACGGCGTGTGTAGACAGTAAAGTCTGTGGTGAGCCCTATCTTATAGGGGAGTGTCATAGTGGACGAGACTCCATAATCTACGTCAAAGATATTGAGCGTAGCGAAGCCGTCTCGTTTGCTGCTCACGTTGCTCCACTTTCCATTGGCTTTCAGCTTTATGTTATACATCTCGCGCTTGTACTCCAATGATAGCTTTTCCTGCATTGCCATCGTGTGTACAGTGCTTTGCTCCAATCGGTTCATTGCGGTAGTACCTACAAGGTCGACGCTTTGCCTGAATGTTCCCTGTGTCGTAGAGACGAATATGGTGCGCTTGTTCTTTCCGAGCATAGCCATGAATCCGTAGCCAGCATCGCTGCTCCAGTTCCCGTTGACATTGTAGGTCTTGCTGGTGCGCACGCCGGTTTCCCTGTCATACATATTGGATACGGCAAATGCGTTGCTTGTTGACTTGTAGTCAAACTGCGCACTGTGTACCATTCCCTTTTCGTGCAACTGTTTCGAACCAACGATTCGTACAGTATGTGTATATGCATTCTTCAAATCACTATTCCCCACCTTGATGTTCAAGGGGTCGGTGTCATCATACATGTCTACCATATTAATCAAGTCGGGCAATGAGGAATGTATATTATACGAGGCAAATACCTTGTATTTCTTGTCCAAACTCTCCCAAGTAATATAGTTGCCACTGATGCCGAACAATGTAGTGCGATGATGGATGAGCGTGTCTACCTCTCCTCTACTGTAGGCAAGGTTGCGGGCTGACAGGGTTATGGGGAATCGGGCATAAGCGTTCCACTTGCCTCGCTCGTTTTTCTTGAAGTATTGTAGCATCGGCGTGATGATGTGGCTGTTGCCCACCAAATGGCTCGTATAGCTATTGCGAGGGTCGAGAGTACTTTCATACTCGCGCAT
>CANBEE010000167.1 GCA_947367415.1 uncultured Bacteroidales bacterium | reverse complement strand
CATACGAGATGACGTCGAGTCTCGTGGGCTCGGAGATGTGTATAAGAGACAGGTATGGGTGCTGTGGTGTTGGCCTATAATTTGGATGGAGTGAACCAACTGAATCTATCGGGTGAAGTGATTGCTGATATCTTTGCCGGTGAAATCAAAATGTGGAACGATGCTCGTTTGGTTGCTCTTAATCCCGATGTGAAACTTCCTGCCGAAGCTATTATTCCGGTGTTCCGCTCGGACGGTTCGGGTACGACTTTCGTGTTCACAGACTATTTGACAAAGGTTAGTTCAAATTGGGCAAGCAAATTCGGTGCCGGTAAATCGGTGAACTTCCCTTCGGGACAGGCTGCCAAGGGTAATCCCGGTGTGGCAGGCGTAGTCAAGCAGACCAAGAACGCCATCGGCTATGTGGGCTCGGAGTATGCCTTCGCACAGAAGATTCCCTATGCCAAGGTGATGAATCAGCGTGGCGAGATCGTGGAGCCTACCGCAGCCTCTATTTCTGCAGCCGCTTCGGGCGAGATACCTGCCGACACGCGCACCTCGATCACCAACTCCAGTGCTGCCGGTGCATACCCCATCGCGACATTCACCTGGATGATTATCTACAAGGAGCAGCACTATGCCGACCGCAGCAAGGAGCAGGCCACAGCCACGCTCGACCTTGTGAAGTATATCCTCTCCGATGAGGCACAGCGCATCACCTCGGAGGTACACTACGCTCCGCTGCCTGCCAAGGCCAAGGAGTTGAGCCTCGCTAACTTGAAGACGGTGACGTATGATGGAGAGGCCATTCACAATTGAAAATTGAGAATTGAAAATTGAAAATTAAGTCTCTGTCATTGCCAGCAATGACAGAGACATCAATAAAACTTCTATGAGCGACAAACTCTATCGAATCCTTCTCTTCCTCGCCGCTCTGGCGGTACCCGTGGTGTGTGGAGGCATTATCTACGCCCTTGTGTCCGATGCTTACGAGGCGTTCGAGCACTTCGGGTTCCTCAACTTCCTCACCTCGTCGGAGTGGAGTTATACCGAGGGAGCCGAGCAGTATGGCGCACTGCCCTTCATCACGGGCACGCTGATGACTACCGCCCTGGCACTTCTCTTCTGCATCCCCTTCTCGCTGCCCGTGGCACTGTTCGTGGGCGAGTATTTCAAGGGTACCAAGGTGGCCTCGGTGCTGAGTACCGTCACCGACCTCTTGGCCGGTATACCCTCTATCATCTATGGCCTGTGGGGATTCTACACCCTGCGCCCCATCATTATGGCGCTCAACATCTCACCGCAAGGCTCGGGCATACTCACCGCCTCGCTCGTACTGGCCATTATGATTATCCCCTATGCGGCCTCGCTCAGTGCCGAGTTTATCAAGATGGTACCCAACGACTTGAAAGAGGGTGCCTATAGTCTGGGGGCAACGCGTGCCGAGGTGATCCGCAAGGTGGTGTTCCCCGTGGCTGGCTCGGGTATCTTCTCCTCCTACATCCTGGCCATAGGGCGTGCCTTGGGTGAGACGATGACCGTGACGATGCTCATCGGCAACACCAACAATATCCCCTCGTCCATCACCTCCACAGGCAACTCGATGGCCTCCATCATCGCCAACCAGTTTGGCGAGGCCGACGACCTGCGCCTTTCATCGCTGATTGCCATAGGACTGATCCTGTTCCTTATCACAGCAATTATCAATATGATTGGTAAGGTAATGATTAAACGCGCAAGAATAGCATAATTATGAATGTAACAACTAAACATCGTCTAGCCAAGGACAAACTCATGCTGTGGGGCGTATGTCTCTTTGCCGCCCTCACTGCCGTGCCCCTCATCGCCATTCTGGGCGAGGTGTTGCTGCGGGGCTATGACCAACTATCCTGGTCGTTCTTCACCCAGCCCACGCCCACAGCCTACAAGGCGATGAAGGCCATCGAAGCCGGAGAGCCCATCCCCGGAGGTATCGCCAACGGTATCATCGGCACCATGCTCATGCTCGGTATGGCCGTCGTGGTGGCCGTCCCGCTGGGCATCCTCTGCGGAGCCTACCTCTCGGAACATAGCAAAGACCGTTTCGCACAGGTGGTGAGTTACCTCACCGACCTCCTGCAGGGCACGCCATCGGTCATCATCGGTATCATCACCTATATATGGGTCGTTGTCCCGATGAAGGGCTACTCGGCCATCGCCGGTAGCGTAGCACTCTGCATCATGATGCTGCCACTCATCATACGCTCCACCGAGGAGACGCTCAAGATCCTGCCCGCCTCACTGAAAGAGGCCGGCCTCGCGCTCGGTGGCAACAAGGCACGGGTGATGATGAAGGTGCAACTCCCAGCCGCCTTCGGAGGCATCTTCACCGGTGTGCTGCTCGCCATCTCGCGTGTCATTGGTGAGACTGCTCCGCTGATGTTCACCGCCCTTGGCTGCTCATTTATCCGCTTTGCGGTGGACAAGCCCATCTCGGCCGTACCGCTACTCATCTGGGAGTTCTTCAACGACCCCAACCTGCAGGAACTCATCTGGGGCGCATCGCTCTTCCTGTTATTATTTGTTCTTATGTTAAATCTTACAGCTAAGTATCTTGCAAAGAAATGGAATCAGTAACCCCTATCCTCGAGTTTAAGAACACCTGTGTGTCCTACACCAAACAGACGATGGCCGTCAAGTACGTGTCGGCGGCCATAGAGAAGAACACCATCACCGCCATCATGGGTCCCTCGGGCTGCGGCAAGTCGACCCTGCTGCGTGCCGTCAACCTGATGCACAACCTCTACCCCAACATCCGCGTTGATGGCGAGATCCTGCTCAACGGGGAGAATATCCTCTCGATGGAGCCCATCGATGTGCGCCGCCGCGTAGGCATGGTATTCCAGCGCCCTGCACCGTTCCCCACGATGAGCATCTACGACAATGTGCTTGCGGGATTTGCCTTGAACGGCATCAAGTTGTCGAAGGCCGAGAAGGATGCCACCGTGGAGCGCTGCCTGCGCAGCGTGGCCCTGTGGAACGAGGTGAAGGACGTGCTCAACAAGAAGGGCACCTTCCTCTCGGGAGGCCAGCAGCAACGCCTCTGCATAGCCCGTGCCCTGGCCATGAAGCCCGATGTGCTGCTGATGGACGAGCCCACCTCGGCCCTTGACCCCATCGCCACCAAGCACATCGAGGAACTGCTGCTCGAACTCCAGAAGGAGGTCACCATCCTCATCGTCACCCACAACATGGGACAGGCACGCCGCATCTCCTCCAAGTCGATGTTTATGTATCTGGGCGAACTCGTCGAGTATGGCGACACCGAAACCCTGTTCTCCAACCCCACCGACGAGCGCACCCGCGCCTACCTCACGGGAAAGATGGGTTAATGCTCCGCAACAGACAGATTCAAAAAGTTCTCCCCTACTTCACATGTAGTAAGACTTAATAGAAATGTAACTATTATTACTTCATCGTATACCACTGATGGGAGTAGAATGAGACATCCCCGGCATAGCTTTTCTTGTTATATTGCACAAAAAATAGAGGCCGTCGACATTCGGCAGCCTCTAAACAAAATCATTAGTAAGAACTATAAATGTGATGTATCGTATTGCATCTTCTGCAGCTGACTAATACCTGTAAAATAGTTTCATTAACCCGCTTAAAGTTGTGAACTATGGCAAAGTCATTTAATAATACTAACCAATCATCTCAAAACATCCATTCAACTTACGTTATCCTTTATCAACCTTTAAACCAAAAAAATGAGCAGTCAAAACAAACGATACACCTACATTTTTTAGTTCTTACCAATACCATGTTTCCATATTTCCATCACAAAGGTAAGGGCATTTTTGTATAGGGAAGTCATAATGACGGTAAAATTCCCCGAATTGTACCGATTATTTGATTTATGTCAAATTATGGTTGAGAAGATACCCTCAAGCACTCTCTTCCATGTCCATATAGCAATATGAGTACTATATGGAGAGGTTTTCTTACAATCATGGCAAAATAACTACGAAGATAAAAAAAACGTCACATTTTCCTTCTCCATCCCGTAAAAAGAGAATACCTTTGCAGGTTCAAAGAAGCTATTTTGTTTTTTAGGTTATATACATTTAAGGTAAGGAAAGGATTTCAACGCTATGGAATGGTTGGTAGATCTCTTCACTGGTAGTGGCGTAGCCCACTCCGTGTTCATCTTGGCTCTTGTTATCGCAGGGGGTCTTTGTCTCAACAAAATCAAGTTTGGCAGCGTGTCGCTGGGTGTCACCTGGATACTCTTTGTGGGTATCGTAGCGGGGCATTTCGGGTTCTTGCTCGACAGTACCACGGCTCACTTTGTAAAGGAGTTTGGACTTATCCTATTCATCTACTCCATTGGTTTGGAGGTAGGACCAGGTTTCTTCTCCTCGTTCCGTAAAGGAGGCATCACGCTCAACATGCTGGCCGTAGGCTCAGTCTTGCTGGCCTGCTGCACCGCCTATGTCATTCACCTCATCACAGGTACAAGCCTTGTTGATATGGTGGGCGTACTCAGTGGTGCCGTGACCAATACCCCCGGTATGGGTGCCGCACAGCAGACCTTCTTCGACATGACAGGCCAGACTAACACGTCGATAGCCCAAGGATATGCCGTAACCTACCCTCTCGGTGTAGTAGGTGTAATCCTCACCATCATCCTGCTCAAGCATATCTTCCGCGTCAACTTCGACAACGAGCGACGCATCATGTTGGAACGCAACAAGGAGAATGCCGAGCAGCTCGATGCTGTCACCCTCGAAGTACAGAACAATTCCGTATGTGGACACACCATCCGCGAGATTCAAGAACTCTTTGGACGCAAGTGCGTGGTTACCCGCGTACTCCACAAAAGTACTCACGACATCGAATTGGCCGAGTCGACCACGACATTGGGTATGGGCGACAAACTCTTCCTCGTGGCCACTCCCCTCGAGGTAGAGGCCCTCACGCTCCTCATCGGTCCACGTATTGACATGAATATGGCCGAGTGGGATGCCATTGAAGCCAACAACCTCACTTCTGAACGCTTCGTTATCACCAATCCTCGCATCAATGGTAAGCGCTTGGGCGACCTCAAGCTACGCCAAACCTTCAATGTCACCATCTCACGCATCATCCGTGCCGGTGTCGACCTCATCGCCGATCCTCATCTGTTACTCCAGTTGGGCGACCGTGTAGTGGTAGTGGGCAAACCCGACAGCATACAGAAGATAGGTAAACTCATGGGCAACTCCGTAAAGCGTCTCGAAGAGCCCAACCTCACCTCTATCTTTCTCGGCATAGCTCTGGGTGTGATGCTCGGCTCACTGCCTATCTTCATCCCTAATGTGCCCGTACCTGTGAAACTTGGTTTGGCTGGCGGACCGCTCATTGTCTCTATCCTCATCAGCAAGTTCGGTCCACAGATGAAGTTGGTCACCTATACCACCTCGTCGGCCAATAAGATGATACGCCAGATAGGTATTACCCTCTTCCTCGCCGTGGTGGGCATAGGAGCTGGTGATGGATTTGTCGACACTATTATCAATGGAGGTTACTGGTGGGTGCTTTACGGCTTCCTCATCACTGTCATTCCCTGCTTCATCATCGGTTTCATCGCCCGTAAGGTGTGCAAGTTGAGCTACTTCACCATTGCTGGACTTATCTCGGGCACCATGACCAACCCTCCTGCTCTCGCCTACAGCAATGAGATATGTGGTAACAACCAAGCCTCTGTGGCCTATTCTACCGTATATCCCCTCACCATGTTCCTCCGTGTAGTAACAGCACAGATACTCATTCTTATGGCATTGTAATATTCTAATTTTGCAGAAGAATCAAGAGTTACAAACTGACTTCCCATTGGGGAATAAAGTCTCTGCCAAAAGCTAAAGAAATAGTGGGGCTCACTTTGGTGAGCCCCACTATTTCTTTAGTGAGAAGTCGAAACGAAGGCCTCCACCTGGGCGATTGGTTACGGTAATGGTACCTCCGTGGAACTGTACGGCATGCTTCACGATGGCGAGGCCGAGACCTGTGCCACCCATTTGGCGTGAGCGCCCTTTGTCTACGCGGTAGAAGCGTTCGAAGAGGCGCGAGAGTTGACTCTCTTTCACACCACAACCATCATCCTCGAATCGGATGCAGCACTGGTTGTCATTGTTTTGGATTATCGTGATGTAGATATTC